>DAINBR010000091.1:0-10483 GCA_036732865.1 Bacteroidota bacterium
CAGCAGTCTACCGTACGGAGTCCCATGTGCACCAACAAGTGAAGGAGCACCGGTGGATCGTGGCCGATCCGCCGGACCCGGGTGTCGTTGCCACCCTGGCCAAGGAGATCAATGTTCCGGAGAGCATCGCGAAAATCCTTGTCTACCGCGGCATCGCGGACTACGACAGAGCGAAGGAGTACTTCCGGCCGTCGCTGACACAACTTCACGATCCTTTCCTGCTGGATGGAATGGAAGTCGCGGTGGCACGTATCCGTGCAGCCCTGGCGGCGAATGAGCACATGTTCGTGTTCGGCGACTATGACGTCGACGGCACGAACGGCGCAGCGATGCTTTATCTGTTTCTCCGTGACCGCGGCGGCAATGTCGATTACTATATCCCGGACCGTTTGAAGGAAGGGTACGGCATTTCGCACCAGGGAATCGACCGTGCGATTGAACTGGGCGTCACACTCTTCCTTGCGATCGATTGCGGCATCACGGCGGTCGACCAGATTGCGTATGCGAGTGAAAAAGGCCTGGACGTCATCATCTGTGATCATCATGAGGCAGGTCAGACGCTTCCCAAGGCACTCGCCGTGCTGGATCCGATCAAGCCGGGTGACACCTATCCGTTCAAGTTCCTGTGCGGCTGCGGGGTCGGCTTCAAGCTCATCCAGGGCCTGGCGCGCAGCATGGGCGACGAATCGCTGGTCACCCCGTTCCTCGACTTTGTCACTCTGGCCAGCACAGCGGATATTGTCCCGCTGACCGGAGAGAACCGTGTGCTAGTCAAGATCGGGCTCCAGTCAATCAACACCGCGCCGCGGCCCGGGATCAAGGCCCTTATCGAAATCGCGGGCCTGCGTCCGGGGAACATCACCACCGGACAGATAGTGTTTGCCCTTGCGCCGCGGATCAATGCCGTCGGACGCTTGGGTGATGCGACTCGCGCGGTACGCCTGCTGACATCCGAAGACGCCGACGAAGCCCGCTCTCTGGCCCAGGTCCTTGAAGAGGAAAACAGGAATCGGCGCCGCATCGACGAAGACACCTTTGCCGATGCCCAACAGCTCGCCGAGGAATGCCTGGATCTTGATACCGACCCCGCCATTGTGCTGCACCAGGAACACTGGCACCCGGGCGTTGTCGGGATCGTCGCATCACGCATGGTGGAGCGATACTACAAGCCATCCATCATGATGGCGACTGTTGATGGTGTCGCCAAAGGATCGGCGCGCAGCGTGTCCGGTTTTGACATTTACGAAGCCCTCAAACGCTGCGAAGACAAGCTTCTGCAATTTGGCGGACACAAGTATGCCGCCGGCGTCACTGTGGATTTGAGCCGGTTGGACGAATTCCGCGACGCGTTCAATGCCGCCGTGAAGCTTTTGATGAAAGAGGAGTTGAAGACACCGGAAATCCGTATCGATCTGGAGCTGACTCTGTCCGATATCACGCCATGGTTTGTCAAGCTCCTCCGCGAGTTTGCCCCGTTCGGACCCAACAACACGAGGCCGACATTTCTGACGCGCAATCTCGAAGTGGCAGGGAGCCCGCGCATCGTCGGCCGCAATCATCTGCGCTTTCGGGTCCGGCAGAATGGAATGGTCTTCGACGCGATCGGATTCGGTCTTGGCGAACACCTTCCACGCATTCCCGTGGGTCGCCGCGACCTGGATTGCGTCTATACAGTCGAAGAGAACGAATGGAATGCCCCGACGGGGTCCCGCTCGGGAGACCCCATCCCGCAGTTAAAGATCAAAGACCTACGGTAAGATCAAGGAGAACGATACGATGTCAGGCCATTCGAAGTGGGCAACAATCAAGCGGAAAAAAGCTGCGACGGATTCGGCCAGAGGCCGCTTGTTTACCCGCCTGATTAAGGAAATCAGCATCGCCGCGCGCCAGGGCGGCGGTAACGCCGAAGGAAACCCGCGCCTTCGCCTCGCCATCCAGACCGCAAAAGCCGCAAATATGCCGGCCGACAACATCAAGCGCGCTGTGCAGAAGGGCACCGGCGAGCTCCCCGGTGTCGCGTACGAGGAGGTTACGTACGAAGGGTACGGCCCCGGCGGTGTCGCTATCCTCGTGGAAACCGTCACCGACAATGCGAACCGCACGGTGTCCGAGATGCGTCATACGTTCAGTCGGAGCAACGGTAACCTCGGACAGAGCGGGAGCGTGGGCTGGATGTTTCACCGCAAAGGATCGATCATCATCCCCAAGGCCGGGCAGAAAGTGCCCTTCACGGAAGATGACCTGATGGGAATCATACTCGACGCGGGCGCTGATGACATGCAGACCGAAGTCGATCTCTATGCGATTACGACCTCTCCGCAGGGATTTGATGCGGTCAAGAAGGCAATCGAGGACAAAGGTATTGTCGTGGAAAGTGCAGCCCTCCAGATGGTGCCGCAGACGACCGTGAAGATCACGGGCAAGGATGCGGAGAACATGATGAAGCTGATGGAAGCACTTGATCAGCACGATGACGTCCAAAACGTCTACGCCAACTTCGATATCGAAGACAAGGAACTTGCGACGCTCAGCGCCTGACACGCCGCAGGCGGCTTCCAGAATCATGGTGGTGCTCGGCGTCGACCCGGGTACCCTGGTGACAGGGTTTGGAGTCGTTTCGCGGAAGGGCGCAACACTACGGCTCCTTGCTTCGGGTACCATTACCATGTCTCCGGGCAGTAGCATTCCCGAACGGCTCAGTACGATCTATTCCCGGCTCCAGCACGTGCTTACCGCACACCACCCTGATGAGTTCGCGATCGAGAGCGCATTCTACGGAAAGAACGCGCAATCCGCGCTGAAACTCGGGCATGCCCGCGGTGTCTGCCTTCTGGCTGCGGTGCAACACGGTCTGTCGCCCGCGGAATATTCACCCCGCGAAGTGAAGAAGGCCGTCGTGGGCAACGGGAATGCTTCAAAAGGACAGGTGCAGTTCATGGTCAAAGCGCTGCTGGGGATCAAAGGCGACGTCATGGCCGTCGATGCCTCCGATGCCATCGCTACGGCACTCTGCCACCTGAACAGAACTCCTATCCCATCCGCCCGTCACCGCACCTGGCGGTCGTACGTGGAGGCTCACCCCGAGAAGGTGGTGTCATGATCACCCGGCTTCGCGGTGAACTCATCGCCAAATCCCCGACAGAAGTGGTCGTCGATGTCAACGGCGTCGGTTACGGAGTGCACATTCCCGTATCGACATTCGAGAAGATCGGAGATCTGCATTCCACCGTGCAACTGTATACGCACCTCCATGTACGGGAAGATCTCCTCCAACTGTACGGGTTTGCGACCGACGAAGAACGCGCGGTGTTCCGCCTGTTGATCTCAGTCACCGGCATCGGTCCGAAAATGGCCCAGGGAATTCTCTCGGGAATCTCTGTTTCCGATCTCCGGTCGTACCTCGCCTCGGGCAACACAGCTGCCCTGATCTCAATACCCGGCGTCGGACGCAAACTCGCGGACCGCCTCGTCGTCGAGTTGAAGGAAAAAATGGGGCGGTTGGACACCGGCGGAACCGGCACGGCATTTCCAGCTGATGCACAGGGGTCTATGCGGTCCGAGGCTATGCTTGCGCTCACGTCCCTCGGGTACAACCGGGGTGTGGCCGAGCGGGCCCTGCGCGCAGCGCTGGAGGAGCTCTCCGGCAATTCTCCCACCGTCGAAGGGCTCATCAAAGCGGCACTGCGGCATGCCGCTGGATAGGCCCGCCAGGCGCTCTTCTCCCGTGCGCTCTTCTCCCGACCCGTGTCGTTGCTTTTCTTAACCACATCAGTTACCTTTATAGCTACGCTGCACCTTTGTATCCCATTCGTGAAACGCAAAACAGACCATACCAACCCGGAGCGGATGGAGAACGAAGCCGAGATGGACCAGGCACTCCGCCCTCTGACATTTGCGGATTTTAACGGTCAGAAGAAGATCGTTGACAACCTGCGCGTTTTCATTACTGCGGCCCGGCAGCGCAAGGAATCCCTGGACCATGTGTTGCTGACCGGCCCGCCGGGACTTGGCAAGACTACACTCGCCCATATTATCGCCAACGAAATGGGCGCGACGCTGAAATCCACATCCGGACCAGTCCTCGACAAGCCCGGCGACCTTGCAGGCTTGCTCACCAACCTGCAGGAGGGCGACGTTCTGTTCATCGACGAAATCCACCGCCTGAATCCTGTGGTCGAAGAGTATCTCTACTCCGCAATGGAGGATTTCCGGCTGGATATCATGATCGACGCAGGGCCCAATGCGCGAAGCATACAGCTCTCGCTTCCGCGCTACACGTTGATCGGCGCGACTACCAGATCCGGGCTGCTGACCGCTCCCCTGCGGGCAAGATTCGGCGTCACAAACCGGCTGGACTACTATACCAGCGAGACGCTTGCATCAATCATCCGCCGATCCGCCCGCATACTCAGCGTCAGGATCGATGACGATGGGATCCATGAAATCGCCCGCCGTTCCCGTGGCACTCCGCGAATCGCAAACCGGCTCTTGAGAAGGTGCAGGGATTTCGCACAGGCGGACCCTGTGCTGGCACATCACAGGGGCGTGATCGCCCGTGAGGTCGCAAATCATGCCCTCCTCGCGCTGGAGGTGGATGAACATGGCCTGGACGAGATGGACAAACGTATCCTTCTCTGCCTGCTGGAGAAGTACAACGGCGGACCCGTTGGCATCAATACTCTTGCCGTTGCGGTCGGCGAGGAAGCCGGCACCATCGAGGAGGTTTACGAACCCTATCTGATCCAGGAAGGGTTCATCAAACGAACACCGCGCGGGCGGGAAGCAACCGTCCTTGCGTACAAGCACTTTGATATTCGCACACCTGTTCCGTCCCAGCATTCACTCTTCAGCTGACACCATGAGTCTCGACGCCGATCTTCAATCGGTACAGGAAGTCCGGGATACCCTGCAGAAGGTGAAAGAGGCCCAGCTGGAATTCCGCAACTACTCGCAGGAGCAGGTTGACCGGATCGTGCAGGCGATGGCCGAGGCGGGCTTCGCTGCCGCCGCCCGGCTGGGGAGACTCGCGAGCGATGAAACAGGGTTCGGCAAAGCCGAAGACAAGCAGAAGAAGAACGAGTTTGCCACGCGGCGGGTATGGGAATCGATTGCTGCACTGAAAACGGTCGGCATCATCGACGAAGACCCCGCCCGAAAGGTCATCCGGATCGCTGAGCCCATGGGGATCGTCGCGGCACTCATTCCGTCGACCAATCCGACATCGACGGTGTTGTTCAAAGGCATTATTTCCGTGAAGGCCCGGAACGGCATTGTGGCGAGCCCGCACCCCAAGGCTGTCCGATGCACGCTCGAAGCGATGAACGTTATGCGTGATGCCGCGGAAAAAGCCGGTGCTCCTCGCAATCTCATGGTGTGCCTCTCCACATCGACCGCAGAGGGGACCAATGAATTGATGCGGCACAAGCTCACTTCCGTCATCCTTGCCACCGGCAGCCACGCGATGGTGCGCGCCGCGTACAGTTCGGGCAAACCGGCCTACGGAGTCGGCGCGGGCAATGTCCCGGCCTTCGTTGAGCGTACCGCAAATATACGCAAAGCGGTTGCCGATGTTATTTCGGCAAAGTTGTTTGACTACGGCGTTCTCTGCTCCACGGAATCCGCCCTCGTGTGTGACGCTCCTGTAAAGCGCGCAGTGGTCGAGGAGTGCATGCGACGGGGTGGGCACTTTGTGGCCGGCGACGACAAAGAACGCCTCTCCCGGCTGATGTTTGATGCCCGCGGCGCGATCAATCCCGCCATTGTGGGTAAATCGGCGGCGTTCATCGCCCAGCACGCAGGTATCTCAATTCCGGCGAACACCGGGGTCCTGATTGCCGAAATGGACGGGGTTGGACGGGACTATCCGCTTTCACGTGAAAAACTGTCGCCGGTGCTCTCGTTCTACACCGTCGATGGATGGCGCGAAGGCTGTCACCGGTGCATCGAACTCTTGGAATTCGGGGGTATCGGCCATTCGATGGTGATACATTCGGTCGACCGGGACATCATCATGAAGTTTGCCATGGAAAAGCCGGCCTTCCGCATTATGGTGAACACCCAGGGGGCTCTGGGCGCCGCGGGATACACTACCGGCCTGGATCCCTCGCTTACTCTCGGCCCAGGCACATTGGGCGGCTCGATCGTCTCCGACAACGTCACAGCCCGGCATCTGATGAATATCAAGCGCCTCGCCTTTGAGACCAATCCCATTAATGCCGCGGAGCCTGCCGAACCGGGGCGACACGCCGGGTGGATTGACGATGTCGAACGCAGCCTGGCCTCGGCACACGGCAGCCCACCACCGGGTAACGCCGGCTATCCGGCGGCGGCGAACCGGTCCTATGGGGCAGGCCTGAGCGAGATGGACCTCGATGCACTTATCGCCCGTTTCCGCAAGGAGCTCGGCTGACCCGGACAGAGGAAGATTCTTGGTTGATGCTCGGTCGCACCGTAACAGTTCTCAGTCAACACAGAGTCATTGTTACATCCATCCACAATCGGGAGTCATCAATGCAAACAAGAACCATGTTCATCGTCCTTCTTATGTTGGGGATAGTGGCGTCATGCACGGCTGTCGCGCAATTGCGCGATCAGGGCATGAGTATGGGGATTGGAGGAGGAATAACACAGGGGATCACCGATATCACCAAAAATACCACGCAGTATCATGCCCGTGGGTTCTTCCGCTTCCCGTTTGCCAAGGCGCTATCAGGCGAACTCGGGGTCGGCGTGGGAAATATGGGTGGAAGTGAATACATGACTCACATCATCCCGGTGGACTACCGGTTTGTGTTGAGCCCCTTCGGGTTCGACGGTGTCAACCCGTACCTGTACGCAGGAGCCGGCGGCCTACACTATACCGTGAAGGAGAAGCCGGAACAGCCGACATCCACGAAGTTCGACGGCTGGTCCGCGTTGGTCCCGGTAGGAATCGGGCTGCAATTCAAGATCGTTGACGGAATCGCCTTTGAAGTGAGCGGAGGGTACAACCTCACCTTCAACAAAAATCTGAATGCGATTCTCGAAACCAAGGCCGACAGCTACATCACCGGTTTGGCCGGCCTCACTCTCTACGGCGAGAGCCCGAATGCCGATCCCGACGCCGACGGACTGACAAATGCCGAGGAGAAGCAGCTCGGCACGAACTCCAAGGTGGCGGACAGCGACGGTGACGGACTCAAGGACGGTGAAGAAGTCCTCAAGTTCAAAACCGCCCCGTTGAAGGCCGACAGCGATGGAGACGGCCTGAAGGACGGCCAGGAAGTGCTGACCGACAAGACTGACCCGAACAAAGCCGACACAGATGGCGACGGCCTGAACGATGGTGAAGAACTCTCGAAATACCGGACCGAACCTCTGAAAGCCGACACAGACGGCGACGGCCTGAATGACGGCGAAGAGGCTATGAAGTACAAGACCGACCCTCTGAAAGGCGATACAGACGGTGACGGTCTGAAGGATGGCGAAGAGGCTATGAAGCACAAGACAGATCCTCTGAAGGCCGACACGGATGGCGGCACGGTGCTCGATGGGGCAGAAATCGTGCGGGGTTCGAATGCGTTGGATCCCACGGATGATGTGCCCAAGAAAGAGGAGCTGAAGGTCGAGGCCGGCAAGGCGATAATCCTGGAGGGTGTGCAGTTTGAGAGCGGAAAAGCAGCAATCACTCCTGCATCGGAGAACGTTCTTCAAATCGCACTGAATACACTTGTCCAGAACCCCGACATCGCCGTTGAGATCCGCGGCTATACCGACAATGTCGGCAAGAAAGCAAGCAATCTGAAGTTGTCACAGGCGCGGGCCGACGCCGTACGCGCGTGGCTCATCGCCCAGGGCATCGCTCCAGAACGCATCACGGCCAAAGGCCTCGGCCAGGACAACCCGATTTCGCCGAACAATACGAAAGAAGGCAAAGCGAAGAACCGGCGCATAGAGTTCTTCCGCACGAAGTAACCACCTGTTCGCCGGCGTGCGCTCACTACTTACCGGGTGCACGCCGGCTTGATTTTTCTCCCAGAAGGAGTGCGCTTATGTCTATGTTGCAGGAATTCAAATCCTTTGCCATGAAGGGCAATGTTGTCGATATGGCGGTCGGAATCATCATCGGCACGGCATTCGGGAAGATCATCACTTCGCTGGTCAATGATGTCATCATGCCTCCTATCGGATTGCTGCTAGGCGGCGCTGATTTCAGCAACCTCAGCATCCCTCTCCGCGACGCTGCCGAGGGAGCCTCTGAGGTGGTGTTGAAATACGGGGTCTTCATCAACACGATCATCGACTTTTTTATCGTCGCCCTGGCGATTTTCCTGCTCGTGCGCGCCATGAACTCCCTCCGCAAGAAAAAAGAGGAAGTCCCTGCCGCTCCCCCGGCACCAAACAAACAGGAAGTCCTGCTTGGTGAGATCCGGGATCTTTTGAAGGCGGGAAGATAGCAGCAGGAGTGCTGTGCGGCGATACAGGGGAGTCAATCACGGTCATGGAGGAGAGGAAGATGCGTTCGATCACCGGTTTGTGTGTTGCAGTGTGCGTACTTTCGCTGGGCCTTCGTGGTACTCTGACGGCCCAGCAGGATACTGCAAAGGCACCCGAATACGGCTGGAAACACACCAGCGTCGGCACAGTCACCCTGTCACAGGTCGCGTTCACAGATTGGACCCAGGGCGGTGAGAATGCCCTCGCGTGGGCCCTCAGTCTGGACGGAAAATCAGTGCAGGATCAGGAGGTGACGAACTGGTCGAACAGTTACAAGTTCGGATTCGGGCAAACCCGGCTCGGCGATCAGGGAATACGCAAGACCGATGACCGGATCGATCTCGAAACCATGCTCACGTACAAGCTGGCCGAAAAGGTGAATCCGTACGCCGCCGCCACACTCAAGACGCAGTTCGCCAAAGGGTTCAAGTACGATGGCAGCGGCCATGAAACAGCCGTTTCCCAGTTCTTTGATCCTGCATATCTGACACAGAGCGTGGGGGCGGTCTACCAACCGATTCCCGAACTCAAGACACGGTTCGGTGTCGGACTCCGCGAGATTCTCACATCCAACTTCCCGGGCTATGCCGACAACATCGAGACCTTGGAAATTGAAAAAACCCGAGTGAACGGCGGCCTCGAGTCGGTCACAGAGCTTGCCTGGCAGATTGACGAGAATGTCTCCTTTGGATCAAAGCTGGAAATGTTCAGCACGTTCACGAAACTGGATGAGGTGATCGTTCGGAGCGACAACACGCTCGCGGCAAAGGTCAGCAGCCTGATTACTGTGATGCTCAATGTGCAGCTTCTCAACGAACGTGCCATCAGCCCCCGCACGCAGGTCAAAGAAGTGCTTGCGCTGGGTCTGAGCTACACGTTTCTCTAAACCGGGAAGGAGTTCACCCCCTTTCCCCTTTGCTGATCTTCTCCACCACCCTTGCCTCTTCTCTTTCGACGGGAAGGGGCGGGTGCGACTGGAGTCGATCGACACTCATCATGCCCGGTCAAAAACTCTCCCGCTCGTTCTACCTCCAACCGACCCTCAACGTCGCCCGGAAACTTCTTGGGATGTATCTGGTCCACGACACCGACGGGGGCCGGTTAGCAGGACGGATTGTCGAAGTTGAAGCGTATCTGGGGGAGCTGGACCCCGCAAGTCACGCGTACCGCGGCCGCACCGCCCGAAACGAGGTCATGTTTTCGCCGGGCGGACACCTCTACGTCTACTTCACCTACGGAATGCACTTCTGCAGCAACGTTGTAACGGAGAAGGAAGGCATCGGCCGCGCCGTCCTCCTGCGCGCACTGGAGCCGGCGGAAGGAATCTCGTCACTCGCGCGCCGCCGTGGGAAGGACCCTGCGAACCCCGAACCACTGTGCAACGGTCCGGCAAAGCTCTGCCAGGCATTTGGCATCGGCCGGGAACAGAACGGCACTGACCTTTGCGCCGGCGATATATGGATCGAGCGAAGAGATCCACCGCTCCGGGCTGAGCAGATCGGGTCCTCATCGCGGGTGGGAATCACTACGGGGAGAGCCCAGAAGTGGAGGTTCTATATAAAGGGGAACCGGTTTGTGTCCAAGGGGCGGCCTGCGTGAAGATAGGCATGAGGCAATGGGTATTAGGCACCAGAAGGGGGGATCGGGCCGAATGGGATGAGGCAATCGGCGCCGGGCACGAGGAGGGGGGATCGGGCCGAATTGAAGGAGGCATTGGGCACCGGGCAAGAGGCACTAGGAGCGGGGACGCTTCCCTCCTACCGCCAAATGCCTAGTGCCCCGTGCCTCATGTCTGGTGCCTGGTGCCTCGTGCCGATTCACTGTTCTCTTCTACATCAACTACTTCAACAACAGCAACTTCTACCCCCCGACCTCTGCCTCCTTCTCCCTGCCCCCGAACAACCTCCCGCCGCTCCTCGTCAAGATCCACGGGGGACCCACGGGCCAGGCACCCGCTGCTTTTTCTCTCGGAATCGCCTTCTGGACCTCACGCGGCTTCGCCGTCGCA
>DAINBR010000092.1:0-10408 GCA_036732865.1 Bacteroidota bacterium
GTCAGCAATCCTGTGGCGCGGAATGTGCCTGCATCAGCCAGGCTGATGGAGGAGATGACGATGTGTCCGTAGCTGCGGGGGCTGGCATACGGATACGATCCTATGAGTGTGTAGTTGCTCCCGCTCTTCTTTTCGATCTTCAACGCCACACCCGCACCCCCGAGTTCCGTGGCTGACTCAAGCCTCCAATACATGACCGCAACCCCCCCCAGGCTGATGAATGCAGAACTTTCCCCCGTCAGGGCGGTGTTAGAAGCATTCGCACCCGTCCCCAATGTGAGCCTGTCTGTGAATTGCGTCACCCCTGTCGCAGCTTCATCTTCGCTGCAAGACATGAGAACACACGACAGCAGCACGACGGCGAGATGGGACAGCAATCGCGGCGCCAGGAGGGTTCCGGTCGAATGGGACATGAGAAGTCGCGTGGTCAACACCCCCTAATGTGTGTTCGGGGGCCAGGAACTTCCTGCCCGGTTTCTGTAACCTTGTTGTCCTGATCGACGAAGACAACCGTGGGGCGGAAACCGGAGACCATGGGTTCCGGCACTTCAGCGTAACTCGCGATGATGACAATGTCTCCGGGGCTTGCAAGGTGGGCTGCCGCACCGTTCACGCAAATGTCGTGTGAACCATCGGTGCCGGCAATGGCATACGTCTCAAATCTCGTCCCCCGCGTGACATTCCAGACATTGACCGCCTCATACTCCGCAATGCCTGCGTGGCCGAGGAGTTCGGGGGGAACGGTAAGACTTCCTTCGTAGTGGAGGTTGGCCTCGGTGACCCGCGCACGGTGTATTTTCGCCCGCAACATCCGGCGGGTCGGCTGGTGGTGCATCGGCTCGGGCCTCCTAGTTCGCCTGTGCCCGGAGAGTAAAGCGGGGAACGACAACGTAGAACAACTCCCCATTGGGGCGCCGCATCAGGTACGTGCCCTCCATCGTCCCTTCGAATGTGTCCAACACGCAGTAGCTGTTGTACTCGTGTTCCTTGTCAGGGTGGATGACAGGTTGCTGGCCGACGACCCCCTCTCCCTCGACTTCCCGTAATTCATCGGAGGCATTCCGGATAAACCAATGACGCCGGAGGAGCTGCACAGGCTCTGTGCCGTTGTTTTCGATGGAAATGAAGTAGGCAAACACAAATTTCCTTGCGATGGCATCGGATTGACCATCCAGATACAGTGGGCGTACAGTGATCGTGATGTTCTCTGTTGTTGCTTCGTACGGTTGCATCGCAAAAAGATGTTCCATGGTGTGCTCGGCAATCAGATGCGGAGATCGAGGGTTGGGGGGACCGGGCTCTCCACAACACTCCCGCCTTTATCATAGGTCTGTGTGCGCATAAAGCGGTTCCAACCGATGAGCTGCAACGGGTGCCGGCGGAAATCCTCACGGCGGCTGCCCACAACAGCAATGGTGTATATGCTCATGACGGTTCCTGGAACTGCAGGTCCCATACCGTTCAAACCGGTATGCACAGCCATAATTTCAGACATGGTCATTTCAGTCGTGAACAGCAAAAACGCGTGGAGAGTTCGGGGATATCTGGATAAAAGATAGCATGTGCAGGAGGAAAATACAACGGGGCCGGTACAAAAATCCGGGATTTGTGACATGGGACACATGATCCGCCAATTAACGCTGGAATGCCTGGTTCCTCCACATCTTCTGCATGTCATACGGCGCAGGCCCCCCCCCGAGAAACCGGTGGAACCAGTCCAGGTGCGCATTGTAATACAGCGGCATGGAAGTGACGGCACCAGGCCAGTGGCCGTCGTTCTTAAAGACGATCAGTCGCGATGGCACACGCATCTTTTGAAGATCGGTGAAGAATTCGAGGCTCTGCGTATAGGGAACACGGTAGTCCCGTTCGCCGGTGATGACCAGACACGGGGTCTTGAAATTCTTGGCGAACGCATTGGGCGACCATTGCCTGTAGAGATCCGATTCCCACGGTGTCCCCTGCAGATCGTATTCCGGAAACCAGAGTTCTTCTGTTGCTCCGTGCATTGCCGTGAGATTGTATACCCCCATCATCGCAGCCAGAGCCTTGAACCTGTGCGTGTGTCCTTCGAGCCACATCATCATGTAGCCGCCGTATGACCACCCCATTGCGCCCATCCGTTCCGCATCGACAAAGGTGAGCCGGGCAAGCGAGTCCGTGACGGCCATGACGTCTTCGTACACTTTGCCCCCCCAGTCCCTGGATATCGCCGCGGTAAACTCCTGCCCATATCCCGTGGAACCGTGGGGGTTCGGGAATGCCACGATGTACCCCGCTCCAGGATAGACCTGCCAATCCCCGCGAAAACCATCGGTCCACTGCATCTGCGGGCCGCCATGGACATTGAGAATCAAGGGGTATTTCTTCGCGGGGTCAAAACCGTGTGGCTTCACAATGAACGTATGGATCATTCGCCCGGTGGGCGAGGGAATCCAGAGCTCTTCGGCCGGACGGATGTCCACAGAGTCTTCGATCTCCTTATTGAACGTCGTCAACTTGCGGAGTGAGGTCCCCTTCACGTCAGCTGCCCAGAGCTCACGGGGTTCACCGACAGATCGGCGGACGAGTGCGATGCCGGTTCCCCCGACACTGAATGCGTCGATGGTTTGTGCATCAACCACCTGCATGATTGTTCTGGTGGAGATATCGATGGAGTAGAGGGGCACGTGACCCTTGACGTCGGCAGTGAAGTAGATCGTGCGTCCATCGTGTCCCCACGCAAGGCCGGTCACCCAGTTATCAAAAGCGCCGCTGAGGATGCTTGTCTGCTGCGTCCTGCGGTCGACGAGGGCGACGCGCAAGCAATCCGATTCATAGTTCGGCGTCACTTGTGTCAGGTAGGCGATGTACTTGCCATCAGGCGAATAGACCGGATTGCTGTCGGATCCCTCGTTGGTGCGGGTAATATTCCGGGGGGTTCCGCCACTCAACGGGACAATCCAGAGATCTTTGTTTGTGTTCTCTGCTTCATGCGCACTGCGATTGGAGACGAAACAAAGCTCTTTACCATCGGGCGAGAGCGCGAACCCGCCGCCGTCCAAAGAGAAGGCGGGAGAATCGAAATCGCCAGGGGTCAAATCACGGTAGCTCTTCGTTACATGGTTGAAATACAAAATGTGCGATCGCGTCCCATCCTTCCAGGATGTCCAGTGGCGATAGAGCAGAGCGTCGGCCACGTGCGCCTTGACGGGCCCGTTCGCCATCGCGTCGCCGATCGACGCGTTGCAGCTGTCCGACGCGCCGCACTCGGGAAACACGTCTGATGTGAACACTATTCCATCTCTATCAGGGGTCCAGATCGGCTCGCCCACTCCCTGGCTGAAGTCGGTAAGCTGCCGGGGTTCACCTCCGTCAGCGGGAATAACCCAAGCCTGGGAACCATTGCTGCGCGTCGAGAGGAAGAGCAGTGAGCGACCGTCCCCGGACCAGCGGGGATGGTTGTCTGTAGCCGGGTCGTAGGTCATCCGGCGCAGATTCGAGCCGTCCGTGCGAATCACATAGATGTCGGAATTGCCCGTGCCTTTGAGCATGTCATCTTCCCGGAAGACAAATGCAATGTACCTGCCATCGGGTGAGAGTTGGGGGTCTTCGACTGCCCGCAGCCGGTACAGATCGGCGACAGAGAACGCCCGTTTTTGTGCGGCAGCCGGCGCAACCATGAGGCACACGACAAGCGAAAAGGCAAGGCGATTCATGGGGAAATTCCTCAGCAGGATGGTTATCGATTCAACTTAGCGAAGACCTTTCTCTTTTGCAATTCCTTGAAATTCACATGATCTCTCTCGATATTGTATGATTACCATGGTCAACGAACGCGTACCTTCCTCTGCCGGCGCCCGTGTCAGCCTGGGTGCTTTCCGGCATAATCTCCAGGCCGTCAGGTCATATGTTGGGCCTCATGTCCGTATCATGGCGGTGATAAAGGCCGACGGTTACGGTCACGGGATGCCGCAGATGGCTAGGGCCGCAGAAGAGTTCGGCATCACCGATTTTGGTGTGGCACGCGTTCACGAGGGGGCTGAGTTGCGGTTGCACCAGCCGTCGGCCACGATTCTTGTCTTTGAAGTTCCGCGGAGTGATGCCTTGCCTGCAGCATTGAAACACCATCTCGAGCTTACCACGGTGTCAGAAGAGTCAACCAACGGAATTGAAGACGCTGCTCGTCGTTCAGGGTCAAAGGCACGTGTCCATGTCAAGGTCGACACAGGCATGGGACGACTTGGGCTGCCACCCGCCGGGGCACTCCGGGTGGTGGAACGTGTTGCCCGCTCGCGTTGGCTTGAGCTGGCAGGTGTCTATAGTCATTTTTCAACTTCCGAGGACCCCGGGCAGGAATTTGCTCGCGAGCAAATCGCTCATTTTCATGACCTCCTTGACGCGGCGCAACGGTCGGGGATTTCCATCCCGCTGCGCCATATGGCGAACAGCGGCGCAATTATCACAATGCCCGAGGCTCATTTTGACCTCGTCCGTCCGGGGATCATGATCTATGGATATCCGCCCGGCGTCGGCATGCCGGAACGGTACCCCGTCAGGCCGGTGCTCTCCCTGGTCTCCCGGGTGGCATTTATCAAGACCGTCCCCCCGCACACGAGCATTTCCTACGGCCGGTGCTATTTCACGCAGAGCACAACGTCTATTGCCACAGTGCCGATGGGGTACGCTGACGGCTATCCCAGGGCGTTGATGGGGAAAGCGTCAGCACTGGTGAACGGCGTGCGCTTTCCGGTCGTAGGCACGATCTGCATGGATCAGTTGATGCTCGATCTCGGGTCGGACTCGCATGTGCAGGTCGGTGACGAGGTGGTCCTGATCGGTGAATCCGGTTCAGAGCGCATCACGGCGTGGGACATTGCACAGACTCTCGGGACCATCCCTTATGAAATAACCTGCGTGATCACCAACAGGGTGTTCCGGGAGTATGTGCAGTGATTACCGTCGTCTGCACGGTAGTCCGACGGATACCCGGAATCCGCGCGCTGGTCTGTTGCGTGTAATGCGACCAAGTTGTACATTATAACAATGTGGTCGCCAAGAAAATATCCCCTTACCCTACAGAGGATTTGAGCATGAAAGTCGGAATCAGCCTCGCCGTTGTTGCCCTCGCCGGTTGTGTTGTGTTCAGCACGGTTGCCCAGACCGCCGGAACAACAAAGCAACGGAAGACCCAGGTGGTCGCCCGACAAGCAAAGGACAAGTATGTTTGTCCGATGCATGCGAATGTCACGTCAGACAAATCGGGGAAATGCACGAAGTGCGGTTCGGCGATGGAGAAAAGGGCTGCGGTATCCGATGCGATGCACGCGAAGACGCATGCGGTGGGCGGGGAATGTGCAGGGAAGGCCATGGATGAGTGCATGAAGAACTGTGAAGGGAATGCCACGGAAGGCTGTGCGAAGGAATGTGCCGGAGGTGAAAAAGCCGGCTGTACGGGGAAACACTAACGTCCCTCTTCGACGAGTGGAGGTTCTTGGCCATGACAATCCTTGTCGTTGATGATGAGCCGGCTTACAGGCTGCTGCTCAGGAGTGTCTTGCAGGATCTCAAACACGATGTTGTCCTAGCGGAAAATGGCGAAGACGGGCTCAAGAAGCTGAAAGAGTCCAAAATTGACTTCGTCATTTCTGACATCTACATGCCGCTCATGGATGGGATCCGTTTCCATCGGGCAGTGCGGGCACTGCCGGAGTACGCAACGCTGCCTTTTCTCTTTGTATCGGCATTCGACGATCAACACACACTGGATGCAGTACAGGACCCCCGGTACGATGGTTTCCTTCGCAAGGCCCGTCCTGTTGAAGAGATGAAAGAGTGGTTGGCCTATCTGAACACGCCTCCCGAAAAGCGCGGCAAGCTTCCCCCCGGAGGGACACGCTCCCGCCTGAACCAACAACTGCGAGGGGGAAGGTAGAACTCCCCCCCCCCGTGTTTCACGAGACCATCCCGCCAATAAGGGACATGTTCCATGACCGACCACATCCGCACCCCCGCGACACTCATTACCGGTGCTAACGGCGAAATGGGTCACGGGTTGATTGAACGACTGGCGAGCCAGGGGAATCAGAACATCATTGCCATCGACGTGCGGCCTGTGGAAGATGAGATCAAGGCGAAGTGCGGTGCGACGCTGGTGGGAGATATACTTGATGAGCGGCTCATGGAACGACTCGCCAGTGAATACGAAATCAACACCATCTATCATCTGGCTGCATTGCTGTCCACCCGTGCGGAATTTATGCCCGAAGCTGCCCACCGTGTGAACGTCGAGGGGACGATGTATCTGCTCAAGCTCGCGATTGAGCAATCCCGGTGGCAAGGTGCGCCAGTCCAGTTCCTGTTCCCGAGCTCTATAGCCGTCTACGGGGTACCTTCGCTTGAGGTCAAACGAAAAATCGGGAAGGTCAAGGAGCATGAATGGAATCAGCCGATCACCATGTACGGCTGCAACAAGTTGTACTGCGAACACCTTGGACGGTACTATACAAAGCACTACCGTCAGCTCGCGGCCGATGCTGAGAAAGCGGGCGTGGATTTTCGAGCGATCAGGTTTCCCGGCCTGATATCTGCGGTCACCATCCCGAGTGGCGGGACAAGTGATTACGCACCCGAGATGCTCCATGCAGCGGCGCAGGGGAAGAGCTACGCTTGCTTTGTCCGGCAGGACGTGCGCATTCCCTTTATGGCAATGCCCGATGCCATTTCGGCTCTCCTGGCACTGCACTCGGCCCCCTTGAAGAACCTCTCCCGCACTGTGTACAACATCGGCAGCTTCAGCCCGTCAGCGGGAGAGATTCGGACCATCGTCCTCCGTGCTTTTCCAGATGCCGATATCAGCTTCTCGCCGGATGACAAGCGCCAGGCGATTGTCGACACGTGGCCGGAAGATGTCGATGATTCCGCCGCACGAAGGGACTGGGGATTCATGCCTGTCTTTGACGAACGTCGCGCTTTTGAAGAATACCTGATCCCCGTCATCCGGAAGACGTACCTCACTCATTGACAAAGAGACCGCTTGGAGCCGATGCCGGCGGGCGGCGCTGTGCCCCAAATGCATGACGGCCGCAATGTCGCGCGTTCAGCGACAGTTCATGGCGCTCAGAGCCAATGTGCAACGAAAGCATGAGATGGAACAGCAGCAATCGGTTCTTGTCGTGGATGACGATCCGGATTTCCTGACCGGGGTCGTTGCGCTTCTCACAGCGGAGGGGCATACGGTTTTCACGGCAACAGACTGCGCGATAGCCTGGGATGTGATGGTAGCGAAAGGACCTGAAGTCGTGATCCTGGATTGGAACCTTCCCGGCTCGGATGGCATCAGCCTGCTGCAGCGGATGCGGTCGTCGCCGGAGCATAAGAACCGGTACGCCATCATGGTGACCGGGCGGAGCGGCCGGGCGGATGTCGTCCGGGGCATTCACGAGGGGGCCGATGACTATCTGACAAAACCTTTTGACAACGCGGAGCTGGTCGCTCGCATCGGCGTAGGTTTCCGTACCCGGGCACTCGAGCGTGAGCTCGCTGACCAAATCCGCAAAACGACGGTGCTGGAGATGGCCGGTGCGGTCGCCCATGAAATCGGCAATCCGCTCGCGGCGGCCAAACTACTCCAGGAACATAGCGCGCTTCTGGCCAACCGGGAAGATCTGCCCGAACTCGTTCGCGACCTCGCGGCCCTGGGAGCTGAGCTTCGACGCATTGAGAGCCTCGTCCGCAAGGCACAATCGCTCACCCGGGTGAGCTCCAAATCCTATGCTGCGGATCTGAGCATTATTGACATTCACACCGAATATCCCCCGGAAGGTCGCGAGAGCACCTAGCGGCGGTCCCGATTATTTTCTCCCGAATCGAAAAAAAGCACTCCCGCCTGTAGAGATAGGAGACCGGGAAGGGTCTCTCACTATCATTCATCAGCACGGGAGGTCTCAATGGCAACAGATGAAGCTTTATTCTCCAGTATGGTCCGCTCAGGCCGGACAACCTACTTATCGACGTGAAGGAGGCGAAAAACGGCAAAAAATACCTCACGATCACAGAGAACCGCCTGGATGACGGAGATAAAAAGACTCGCGTGACCGTTCGAGTGTTCAAAGAGAGCATCGAACAATTCCGGCAGGCGGTCGATGAGGCGGCGGCAGCCGTGACCAACTAGGGGTCTGACCCTTGCGGGTGGTGCGTTGCATCTCATGTACAAGAGAACAGAACGTATTTCAAGGCAGGCACCATCAACGGAAAGGCAGATCTCAATGGAACATCTTACAAAGGAGACGTTTCGCACCAAAGTGTTTGATTTTGAGAACAACAAAGATTGGAAATTCGGAGGGGAGCTCCCCTGTATTATCGACTTCTATGCGGACTGGTGTGGTCCGTGCAGGATGGTGGCCCCGGTTCTTGAGGAGCTTTCGAAGGAGTACGCGGGGAAGATCAATGTTTACAAGGTCGATACGGAGGATCAGCAGGATCTTGCCTCCATGTTCGGCATCCGGAGTATACCCTCCATTCTCTTTGTTCCGAAGGATGGGAAACCGCAAATGGCAATGGGTGCACTGCCCAAGCAGGCGCTCAAGGACGCCATCAAGAATGTGCTTGGTGTGAATTGACAACGCGCTGAAGGGTGGCACCGCAGAGACGCGAGGCAGAGGGAGTGACCGGTCGTTCTTCCCGGACCACAGGATCTCTGCGGTGCCGCCATATTCAACCCCTCGTCGTGCAGCCCCGCCATGCAAGCACGCTGTGGAGCCTCCGTAGTGCAACCCCATTGTGCACCCCCGAAGTGCAATGTCGTTGTGCAAGACCATTAATCGCGGGGTTGACGATTCCCTTCCGGTTTAGTATCTTTCCCCCGGGTTATTCTCAGACTCTGTCAAAGTGATCTGGAGGAGGATTCTTGGCACCTATTCGTCTGTTGGCACTCGTGGGGGTTGCGGGGCTCGCCTTCTTGGTTGGGGGTTGCGGGGAGTCAAGAACGGTGACGCGCGTTGACCCCGATCAGGCAATCGACCTGAGCGGTGATTGGAATGACACCGATTCACGCCACGTGGCGGAGGAGATGATCAAGGATGTCCTGAGCCGGCCATGGCTCGGCGAATTCAAATCGGAAAAGCAACGCACGCCGGTCGTCATAGTCGGCACGGTGCGTAACAGGTCATCCGAGCATATCGCTTCCACGGCATTCACCAAGAATCTGGAACGCGAGCTGATCAATTCCGGGCGTGTCGAATTTGTCGCGAACAAGGAGGAGCGGAGTGAAGTTCGGGATGAGCGGACCGACCAGCAGGAGTTCTCCACCCCGGAATCGCTGAAAAAGTTCCAGCAAGAAACCGGGGCGGACTTTATGTTGAGCGGCGACATCACGTCGATTATCGACCAGGATGGGGGAGCACGGGTGAAATTCTACCAGGTGAACCTCGAACTCATCAACATTGAGACGAACAAGAAAGCCTGGATCGGTGAAAAGAAGATCAAGAAGCTGGTCGAACAGAGCGGGTCAAAATTCTAGCCCCGTCCGGTAATGGCACGATTTCAAATTCCGAAAGCGCCGTGGCCCGTCATGCCGGCGCTTTTTCTTTTTGTGATCGGGTGCAGTTCGTCGACCGGGTTTTATCACTCGCTGGAGAGCGACATCGGAGCCGGGAGGTATGAGGATGCCATACAAAGCATCACGGCCCACCGTGACGCCTATGGCGACAAGGGTTCTGTCCTATACAAACTCGACCTTGGTCTCCTGTATCACTATGCCGGGATACGTGACTCTTCGTCGCACTATCTGCTTGCCGCGGAGGAGGAGATTGAGGATCTCTATACCAAGAGTGTTTCACTGGCCGCGATGTCGATGCTTCTGAACGACACTGTCCTTCCGTACGACGGAGAAGATTTTGAAAGGGTCCTGGTAAACGTGTTCCTCGCGTTGAACTTCGCTGAGCAGGGCCTTTCCGATGAGGCACTGGTGGAGGCGCGCAAGGTTGATCTGAAGCTGCGCGAACTCGCCCGCCAGTACGAGGGAAAGAACAGGTACCAGGAAGATGCCTTCGCCCGGTATCTCGCAGGGGCACTGTACGAGTCAGGGGGCGAACTGAACGATGCATTTATTTCATACGTGAAGGCGTACGACGCGTATGCGACATACGCGACTCTGTACGGCACGAAGACGCCGCCGTTCTTGCTGAATGATCTGGTGCGGACCGCGAGGAGGCTTTCGTTCGTGGATGAGTACAAGAAATACCGCGGCCTGGGAGGTGCAGACACAACAACGGCTGAAGGGTTGCAGGGGAGTGTCATCGTTGTCGCCTATGCGGGTCGGGCTCCTATCAAGACAGAGGTCCGGCCGGCTGTTTCCGTCGCCGATAGTGCAGGGATTGTGCATACATTCCAGATTGCGTTGCCGAAGTTCACGCCGCGGATGCGAATC
>DAINBR010000093.1:0-10382 GCA_036732865.1 Bacteroidota bacterium
GATTCTGACCACAGAAGCGATCGTCCTCCGGACGATGAAATACAGCGAGTCGAGTCTGATTGCCGCACTCTTTACCCGCGACCACGGAAAGATCTCCATCATCGCTAAAGGCGCCCGACGCAAGAGCCGCCCGTTCGGCGCTTCGATCGAGGCCATGAACCACGTACGGGCTGTCATCTACTATAAAGCCCAGCGCGAACTTCAATTGCTCACACAATGCGATCTGGTCGAACGCTACCCTGCCCTCGTGGAAGATCTTCCTCGCATGGGGATCGGTATGGCTGCCGTCGAATTGCTGCACCTCGCGACCGAGCATGACGAGGCTCATCCGGAGGTCTTCCAACTGACAGTGGACCTTTTCCGTTCGGTGCAGAATGCAACTCGGGGGCACAAAAATGCGTTATATGCGTATGAGATCCAATTGTTGGGTCTCCTGGGCTTTAAACCTTCGCTCCGGCAATGTGTCTCATGTAGAGAAGACATCGGGGCGTTTGGGAACCCCCCGGCCCGGTCGAGATTTCGCGTGACGGGCAGAGGCATCCTGTGTGAGCGGTGTGGTGAAGCCGGCGATACCGGCATAGCGATTTCAGCCGCTGCGTGTGGTGCGCTTGAGCGTTTCCAGTCGTGCGAGGGGCTTGAATCTTCGCTGCAGGTGGCAGTAACACCGGACATCGCAGCAGAGATTGAAGAGACCCTCCACCACCTGGTCCGGGTCCACCTCATCGGCATGCGGTCTCTCAAGTCGGAAAAAGTGTTTTCACGTATTCAGTAACAGAATCGATTACCTGGAGGAATACACTCAATGCTGCGCAAATATCTTCTTGCATCATCAATTCTGGTGGTCTTCGTTCTCCTTGGCGCGTTCCTTATCTCATCGTTTGGAAACGGAGCAACCGGCGTTCCGGCCGGCGGCGAAAATGTGAAACTCGGCGGCACGTCCCAGATCGGGAACCAGGTCACTGGCGCAAAGGCGTTGAGCCAGGATTTTGCCAACGTGGCAAAGGCCGTCACTCCGTCGGTTGTAGCGATCAATGTCGTGACAACCGGGAAGGAAAGGCAACGGAGGATGCCCCAGGATTTTTTCCATTTCTTCGGACCCGAGTTCAAGGCGCCTGAACCCCAGCCTTCTCAAGGTTCGGGGTCCGGCGTCATTATGACCGCGGATGGGTACATTTGCACAAATAACCACGTGATTGAAGATGCCAAGGAAGGCGGCATCGAGGTGGTGTTGCACGACAAGGTGAACTTCAAAGCCAAGCTGATCGGGACCGATCCGTTGACAGACCTTGCGGTGATCAAAATCGACGGGAAGGGACTGCCGGCGGCGGCACTCGGGAATTCCGAGAACGTGCAAGTCGGAGAGTGGGTCCTGGCAATCGGCAACCCGTTGGGTTTGACATCAAGTGTCACTGCAGGCATTGTCTCGGCGGTCGGAAGGGGTATCGGGATCATTCAGGACAATTACGGGATTGAAAGTTTCATTCAGACCGATGCGGCTATTAACCCGGGGAACAGCGGCGGCGCCCTTGTGAATATGAACGGCGAGGTCATTGGCATCAATGCAGCAATAGCTACCACCAACGCCTACTACCAGGGATACGGGTTTGCGGTCCCGGTGAACCTGCTGAAGACCGTCGCGGGCGATATCATCAAATACGGGGAAGTGAAGCGCGGCTACATCGGCGTCCAAATCGGTGCGGTTGATCAGACTTTGGCTGATGCCCTGGGATTGGGTGACGCCAAAGGCGTGATCGTCCAGGGCTTGGTTGAAGACGGGGCCGCTTCCGCAGCCGGCATACAGCAGGGAGACGTCATCCTCATGGTCGATGGCAAGGATGTGAACAAGCCAAACGAATTGCAGGCGATCATAGCCATGCACCATCAGGGGGACCAGGTCACGCTGAAGATCTTCCGCGATGGAAAGACCCTGGAGAAGAAGGTCACGTTGCGTCCCAGGTCGGGTGACCAATTGGCGGCACAGGAGAAGGGCGATGCAAAGGACGAGTCGGAAACCAAAGACGAGCCATCCAAATCAGTGTCGTTCGAAGAGCTTGGCTTTACGGTTCGTGCACTCTCTCCGCAGGAGAAGAAATCGCTGGATATCGAGACAGGCGTTGTTGTGTCAGACGTGAAACCTTTTAGTGAAGCGAACAAGCGCGGCGTCGGCAAAGGGGATGTGATTATTGAGGCCGACAGGAAGGGTGTCGCGACTCCGGGAGAGCTGAAAAAGGCCATCGAATCACGCAAGTCAGGTGATTCGGTGCTGCTGCGTGTCCGCCGTCAGGCGGATGGCTCAACGCCGTTCGTGGCGTTGCAGATCCCGCGCTGAAAGCAAGCTGCCGCATTTTGCGATTACGACTCTTTTTTGGGCAATCCAGGGAGGCCCCGGTACTCTATCGGGGCCTCCCTCGTTCTACTGGTTGTTCTCCGGAAATCGCCCGGAACGGCCCGCAACTTGACAAAGAGGGAGCCTCAACGTATATTTTTTAAATGGAAATGAACAGATCCGGACAGGAGGAAAGACTTTCAGCGCTCTACTGAATGCCAGAGGGGTTAGCGGACGCCTCAACGCCAAGGTTCTCATTCTCAACCAGAATTATGAGCCCATGAGTGTGGTCAACGTGAGGAAGGCCATTGCTCTCCTCTTCCTTGGCAAAGCGGAAATGATCGAGGCACATAACGGGCAGATGATTAGATCGGTAAGCCTTGCAATACCCTATCCGAGCATCGTCCGATTGTCTGTGTACGTGAAGGTTCCGTACAAACGCATCATCCTTTCTCGCAAGAACATACTCCGGCGGGATGCGCATCGCTGTCAATTCTGCGGACGGTCTGATTTGCCGCTGACGGTGGACCATGTGGTGCCGATTTCCCGGGGTGGCGAGGACGCGTGGGAAAACCTGGTATGTGCCTGTGTTGTGTGCAACAACAAGAAGGGCGACAGTACTCCTGAAGAGGCACACATGCCGCTCCGTCGAAAGCCCATGCGTCCGAATCATGTCACGTTTATCCGGCATGTCGTCGGTTCGTTGGACGAGCGCTGGAAGCCCTACCTCTTCTTGAACTGACGCATTTCACGCCTCGTGGACCGTAAACGGCATGGGGCATTTTACCAGCCACCATCATCCGAATGACAGTGCGCAAAACCATCCTGAGTGGCATGCGGCCAACAGGCAAGCTACACCTCGGCAACCTCGTCGGCGCCCTGGAGAACTGGGTCGCGTTGCAGCAAGACTATGCCAACTATCACCTGATTGCAGACTACCACGTACTGACCACGGACCTGGATACCTCACACATCACACTCGATTCCGTCGACATGGTGATCGATTGGCTGGCCGCCGGCATCGATCCGGCGAAGAGCCCGATATTCCGCCAGTCACGGGTGAAGCAGCACACGGAACTGCATCTTCTCTTCTCCATGCTTATCACTACCGCGCGTCTTGAACGCAATCCGGCGGTGAAGGAGCAGGTCCGTGACCTCAATATCGAACACATGAGCTATGGTCATCTCGGGTATCCGGTGTTGCAGGCGGCGGATATTCTGCTCTACAAGGCAGATCTTGTACCCGTGGGCGAAGACCAGGTTCCGCACGTAGAGATTTCACGGGAAGTCGCCCGGAGGTTCAACAATCAATACGGCCATGTGTTTCCCGAACCAGAGACGAAACTGACCCGGTTCGCACGGCTTCCCGGGCTGGATGGGTTCGACAGAAAGATGAGCAAGTCAGCGGGGAACGCGATCTTTCTCGCCGATGCACCGGATGTCATCCAGAAGAAACTCCGGACCGCGGTGACCGATCCACTGAAGATCAGAAAGAACGATCCGGGGCGTCCGGAGATCTGTCTGGTGTATACCTACCACCAGAAATTCAACGCCGGCGAGGCGGACGAGATTGCCGTTGATTGCCGGTCCGGTTCCCTTGGTTGTGTCGAATGCAAGAAACGCATTGCCGATCGGCTTGCCGCGACCCTGACGCCGTTCCGTGAGACGCGCGCCCATTACGACGCACACCCGCAGGAAGTAATGGATGTGCTGAGCGATGGCGAACGCAGGGCACGCGTCCGCGCGGAAGAGACCATGGCGGAGGTGCGGTCATGCATGCAGATGGGATAACACCGTGTACCGCGTAAAGCTCACAGACTTCGAAGGGCCGCTGGATCTCCTGTTGTTCTTCATCAAACGGGACGAGCTGGATATCTACAATATCCCGATATCCAGGATTACGAAGGAATTCTTCGAGCACCTGCACCTGATGGCGACGCTCGATCTGGAGGTTGCCGGGGAATTCATCGTTATGGCGGCAACCCTGATGCAGATCAAGGTCCGCATGCTCCTGCCGCGGGACGAACACGCGGTCGAGGAAGATGACCCCCGTGCGGAACTGGTGCGCCGGCTCGTTGAATACAAGCGTTTTAAGGAAATGGCCGGCGAGCTCGGCGGAATGGAAGAGGAGCAACGGCGCATCTACTACCGCAAATTCTTCCAGGCGGACACGCGGGTGATGACTGAGGACGAAGGCGATGAATTCCTACAGGATATCTCGCTGTTCAATCTCATTGCTGCCTACAAGGCCGCGCTTGACCAAATGCCGAAGAAAAACGTGCATGAAGTCCAGCTCTTGAACGTTTCGGTCGACGAACAAATGAGCTTCGTGCTCGACTTCCTGCGCGTCCACGGGCCGTCGAGCCTGCTGCAACTTGTCGCGCACATGGTGGACAAAATCAGGATTATCGTGACGGTGATGGCCATTCTCGAGCTGACAAAAAACAAAGTGCTTGCGATTGCCCCGATGGAGGGGAAAGACGACATTGCCATACGCCCGTTGAACCCGCTTGTTCCTCTCACCCTCGCAACACCATGAGTGCCGATATCAGCATGCCGATGCCCCGGGCGATCCTCGAAGTAATCGAGGCGCTGCTCTTTGCCACGGACGAGCCGCTCAGTGTACGGCAACTGATCGACCTGCTCGGCTACCTGGACGACCCCGAGAGGCCGGAACGCATCGACCAGGATCTCATCCTGCGGGCCGTAGAATTCCTGAACCGGGAATTCGAGACCGGGCAGCGCGCCTTCCGCATCGTCAAAGTCGCCGGCGGGTACCAGTTTGCGACGCTGCCAAAGCATGGCGCCTGGCTCGGCCGCATGATGAAGGAACGGTCGAGACGCAAACTGTCTGTCTCCGCCCTGGAGACTCTTGCCGTCATTGCGTACAAACAGCCGGTCACGAAGCCGGAACTCGAGGCTATCCGGGGAGTCAATGCGGATTATGTGCTGCATTCATTGCTCGAGCGCAGCCTTGTCGCCATTATCGGCCGGGCGGCCACTCCGGGCAGGCCGCTGCTCTATGGAACCACGAAGGAGTTTCTCAAACACTTTGGACTGAACGACCTTGCCGAGCTCCCCAAACCACGTGAAATCGACGAGCTCCTTGCAGAAGCGCAGTTCGAAGTGGAAAAGCGGATGTTGCAGGAGCTTGAGGAGAAGCAAGAGAAAGAGGGAGCTCCGGGTGAAGGATTACGACTGCTTGAGGATGACGAATGAACGCCTCTCACAAGGGCCGAACACCGCGCGGGCCGCGTCCGCGCGCAGGTGGTGCGTCCCGCAGCGCACCGGCGCAACGCGCCCCCGGGCAGGTGCGCATTAACCGGTATCTGAGCATGTGCGGGATTGCATCGCGCCGCAAGGCGGAAGATCTTGTCGTCGAAGGTCGCGTGAGCGTGAATGGTGTGACCATCTCCTCGCTCGCCACGACCCTCGTTCCCGGCCGCGACCGGGTATTCGTTGATGGCAAAGAAGTTGCACATATCGATGCGCCGATCTATCTCGTGCTCAACAAACCCAAAGACACCATCACGACGATGAGTGACGAGAGGGGACGAGCGACGGTCATGGACTATGTCCATGCGCGAAAACGGGTCTTCCCGATCGGTCGTCTTGACCGCAACACCACCGGGGTCCTTCTGCTCACGAACGACGGTGAGTTCGCCAACCGGTTGATGCATCCGCGTCACGGCGTACCCAAGGCGTATCGTGTCACCTGCGATGAGGCGGTCACCAGGGAGCACCTCCGGGCCTTGCGTGATGGCATCGATCTCACCGAGGGGCGCACCGCACCCGCAGAAGTGCTCAGCATTCCCGGTGGACGCGGCCGCGAGGTCGGCATCACCATCTGTGAAGGATGGAATCGCCAGGTGCGGCGCATGTTCGAAGAACTGGGCTATGATGTCCGAAAACTCGACCGCGTTGCCTACGGTCCCGTCACCACCGAGGGGTTACCACGCGGGGCGACCCGCGCACTGACTCCCGGGGAAGTCCGCAGACTTAGATCCCTTGCCGGTATGGAGGAATAACCATGGCCCGTCGTCACCTGGCCCATACCGGTGTCATGCTGCTGAGCGTTTTCCTGTCCGCTGGCTGTTCCCGAGAAATCTATCGCGATGTGTACCCCACGCTCTCCGACGGACACTATGATTCAGAGTTCCCCTACCGCGGCTGCTCGCAGCAGCTGGAGGAGATCAGCGAGAGCGTCAACATGTTGAGTTGCATCGCGTACTACCGGACCTATTTCTTTCTGCTGGAGGAGCGGATCACCGGGGCGAATATCACCCCGGAACTTCTCAGGAGCAAAGAGCGCGCGTCGGTATACGTCAACCGTACCGCCTCAGGAACGATAACTACGCTGTCATATCAAGCCCGCGGGATACTTGCTCTTACGTGCGCCCACATCGTAGATTTCGAGGACACAGTTTTCAATTTCCATATCGGCCCCGACCGCCGGCCTACGGCGTTCATCAAGAGCATTGCCATCAAGGAGAAGCAGTCCAACTACACCGCAGTTTTCCCCGAGGGAGGGGATTTGGAATTGCTGGCAATGGACAGGCAGGCGGATATCGCGGTGCTCGGCAAGAGGTTGGCCGTGGATCCCCCGATTCCGCCCCCCATCTTCAACTACTCCTTCGGCAAGGCCAAAGAGCTTCAATGGGGGTCATTCGTGTATCTCTTCGGCTATCCGTCCGGCTACAAAATGGTAACGAAGGGCATTGTCAGCAATCCAAACAAGGACCGGCGCGGCGTGTTCATGGTTGATGCGATGTTTAGCCGCGGGTTTAGTGGAGGTATCGTCCTGGCCATCCGCGATGGCATTCCGAATTTCGAGTTTGTGGGCATGATCAAGCTGGTCTCCGCCCATTCATCGTTCGTCTTGACCCCGGAGAAAAACGGCGGCGAGCTTGTTTTTGACCCCACCATGCCGTACACGGGAGAGGTATTTGTCGAACGGAAAACCGAAGTGGAATCCGGTATCACGCAGGCTGTGCCGGTTGAATCGATCCAGGATTTTCTGCGTTCTCGTGAATCCCTGCTGCTTTCAAAGGGATATGCTCTCCCATCCGCACTCAAGGGTGAATAGTTGGCTTCAGGAGATACTGCCGGCGCGGTGCTGCTCGCAGACCATGCGCTCGCCCGCCGCGTCGAGGCCGTCGATACCGCAGTGGGTAAGGAATCGGCGGAAATTCACGCGCATTTGAATCCCGGTTCCGGAGCCGTGGCTGAACCGCTCGCTGGTGGCATCGCGGTATTCGTGGGAGTCGGTTCCCCTCTGACGCAGGCGATTGGTATCGGCATGGAAGGGCCCGTGCGCGCATCGGACCTTGACGCGCTTGAGCACTTTTTTGCCAGCCGGGCATCGACCGTGCATGTGGAACTCTGTCCTCTCGCCGATGGTACCGTGGTGCGGGAGATGGCCGCGCGCGGTTACCGGTTAGTGGACTTCAGTAACATGATGGTGTGCAGGATCCGGGTTGTAGAGCCGGCGGCGCCTCCTGATTCCACCATAAGCGTGCAGTTCAGCACCCCTGAAGATGCAGACGTCTGGGCGAAGACCGTTGCCGCGGGATTCGGCGATCAGCAGGTGCAAACACCTGAGAATCTGGCGGTGCTGCGAAGCATTTTGCTGCAGCCGACGACCAAGTGTGTGTTGGCCTGGGTGGACGGCCGTCCGGCCGGCGGCGGTGCGGTGTCGATTCACGATGGCATCGCGGCGATCTACGGAGCGAGTACCATCCCGACATTCCGCCGGCTGGGTGTGCAGTCAGCTGTTATCCGTACCTTGATGAATTACGCAACGGAAGCAGAATGCGATCTCGCCTACACCCTGACCCGGCCGGGAAGCGTGTCGCAGCGCAATCTCGAGCGCCAGGGATTCCGCGTAGCCTACACGCGATGCGCACTTCTGCGGGAGATCGTATGACCAACACAGGAAGCATGACACGACGCGGCGCCCTGCAATCACTCGGCGGCGCTACGCTGGCTGCGATGCTGACGCCCGTCCTCCGGGCGGAAAACGGCACGGCGCTCCTGAAGCCACGCCGGCTTTCACCAGGGGCAACGGTGGGATTGATCAATCCGGCAGGGCCGACGTACATCCGGTCGGAAGTCACAATGGTCACAGAGGTACTCGCCGCACTCGACCTGCGGTGGAAGTTCGGAGAGCACGTTTTCGACCGGCACGGGTTTCTGGCGGGAACCGATGCCCACAGGGCGGAGGACGTCAACGCCATGTTCCTGGATCCGGGGGTGGACGCCATCCTGGCGGTTCGCGGGGGGTGGGGATGCAACCGTATCCTTCCGCTTATCGATTACGATGCCGTGCGCGCCCACCCGAAGATCATAGTGGGCTACAGCGACATCACGTCGCTTCTCGTTGCGATGTTCGCACGATCCGGACTTGTCACGTTCCACGGGCCTGTGGGCACTTCCACATGGAACGAGTTTTCGACATCCTATTTCCGCCGTGTGCTTTTCGATGCGCAGGCCGTCACCTTCGAAAATCCTTCACACCGGGGTGACAACCTCATTCAGACAAGGGATCGTGTCGAGACAGTGACTCCCGGAACGGCGCGGGGGATTCTTGTCGGCGGGAATCTCTCCGTTCTTACCGCCATGATCGGATCGCCGTACCTTCCGCCGTGGAAAGGCGTCATCCTCTTTCTTGAGGATGATGGCGAGGCGGTCTACCGGGTGGATCGCATGCTGACACAGCTCCGCATCGCCGGAATTTCGGAGCAGCTCGCGGGGGTCATTATCGGCAAGTGCACGAATTGTGGACCCGGTGAGGGTTTCGGATCGTTGACGCTCGAGGAAGTGCTCCACGAGCAGATCGCATCGCTCGGCGTTCCGGCATATGCGGGCGCGATGGTCGGGCACATCGAGAACAAATTCACCCTTCCCGTGGGGATTGAAGTGGAGATGGATGCGGGGACAGGGAAGATCGTCATGCAAGAGCCCGCTGTTCTCTGACACCGGAGTCCCATGAATCTCTTCGATCTGAGGAACCTTTCCGGCCGCGAGGAGGAAGTCTTTGAAGACCTTGTTGTCGTCGGCGGCGTTCGTATCGAGCGCATCATCTCCACAGGGCAGTCGACGCCCGCAGGAACGTGGTACGACCAGGATCATGATGAATGGGTCGCGGTGGTGCAGGGGGAGGGAGTTGTGGTATTCGAGGAAGGTCCCGATGTCCGGCTCGGGACGGGCGACACGCTCATGCTTCCTGCACACCGGAAACATCGCGTCGCGGCAACGTCCGCAGAGCCACCCTGCATCTGGCTTGCCGTGCACGGGCCCGCAACGCAGGGCGACGCTGCAACACATTAATCCGACCAAATACACGTTGAGGATGTCATGACACTATCCGTCTCCCGTCTCTTTTCCGAACAGGATCTGTTGCGCATCAAGCAGGCGGTGAAGGGTGCAGAACAGAAGACATCGGGAGAGATTGTTCCCTACGTTGTCGAGCAAAGCGACGGTTATGAACGTGCAGTCTGGCGCGGCGCATCGGCTGCCGGTGCCGTGGCAGTGCTGGCATTCTTTGCTGTGCACTTTTTCACACCGCTCTGGCTGCCGTTTCGATTGCCGGCGGTCCTGGCTGCAACGATGGCGGCGTTTTGCGCCGGCATGGCGCTGACCCAGTTCATCCGTCCTGTGAAACGTCTCTTCGCAGGACCGGCGTTGATGCAAAAGCGTGTGAGCCAGCGCGCTGCAGAAGCATTTATTGCGGAAGAGGTATTCGATACGCGGGAACGAACGGGGATCCTCCTTTTCGTAAGCCTCCTCGAGCATCAGGTTCTCGTCGTCGGTGACTCCGGCATCAATGCACGTGTGAAACAGGAGGAATGGGATGACATCGTGCAGTCCGTCATCAGGGGCATCCGCCGGGGTTCCACCGCCGAAGGTCTCATTGAGGCGATCGGGAAATGCGGTGTGCTGCTGGAACGGCGGGGTGTCGAGCGGAAGGTGGACGACTCGGACGAGCTTCGCGATGACCTTCGCATGAGCGATCGATGAGACACGGTAACCGCACACTCCGGCTAGTGGTGTCGGC
>DAINBR010000094.1:0-10244 GCA_036732865.1 Bacteroidota bacterium
GCTTACCGGCCTGCATCACAAGCCGGGGAAGATGGGTCCACGGAAGCCAGTTCTGGCGCCAGGAGTCCACGACGAGCTTGTCATCCAGCCACATCCGTGTGTACCCGCAGCAGTAGAGCCGGAACTTGTGAACTCCGGGCTCCTGGGATGCAATCTCCCCGCTCCAGCGCACCGCCGCCACGTTCTCCTTGAACCCCGGCGGATACTCATCGTTGACGTCGATAAACTCATGTTCAATCCTGGATTCGGGGCGTGACGTGAACAAGGAACGAAAATCGGCGTCTCTGAAGTACTCGGCAGTGACCCCACCCGCGGTGCCATCTGCCCCATAGAGCGTGAGGCCCGAAAGGGACCCGTATTCCCGGATATCACCAAACTTTGTCTGCGAGTTGTTATCCCACAGAATGCCGTAGTTTTTGCTCGAAGCAAGGAATGGGACTACGTCGATGATGTTGTACTGCCACAGGTCAACGTCGTGCCCTCTGTAGTTCATGACTCCGTTTTGATGAGCTCCCAGGCCATAAAAAGCCTCATCTTCCGGAGACTCAAAAAGTTGTTGGATGTGTGAAGTACGCTCTCCCATCACATTGGCCGGCGCAATGATCTTTCCGCCGCTCTCTTTCTCCTGTAGCAGCGTCCGGCCACGCGCATCAAGGAACGTCACCTCCCCCGTCTTCAGCTTTACGCGGGCAGTCAGCTTCGAGGTGGAGATGTTCACCCGGCCGGAGTCGTCGCGCATCGACCAGGGCACCAGTTTCCACGAGGCTCTTTCGACGCTCAGACTCGGACGCTGCGAGAACGGTCTCTTCTGTGTGGCCACGACACGGATGATATTCTCCGTGCAAATCTGGATTTTCATCCAGCGCGCATCGGTCGGTTTTTGCGGTGTGAGCTCGAAGAGTACGCCGTCAGCTTGTTTCTCCTGTGCGGAAGCCGGTCCAAGTGAAATCATGGCGAGAGGGAGAAAGAGGAGGCACCGCCTGTTCCTGTTCATGTCCTTGCGCCTTTCGTTCCCAAAAAGAGAAAAGGTCGGCTCCGACATCCCGCACCGACCTTCTTACCCGTGGAAGACATCTCCGTGCCCTACAAGGCTCTCGTTCGATGCAGCCAGGGTCTCAGACACGGATCATTGGCCGGTGGCACTCGGCCCACCGATGTCACCCGGGCAATATTCCACCGCAGAGCGGTGTCCGCATTGTCGGGATCGCCGCTCACCATGTACAGGTAGACGCCGCTTCCCCAGTAGGCATGATTGCCGAAGGGAGGGACGATACCCTTGTAGTAGTAGTCCAGAGTTGCGTTCGCCGGATTGCATATCAATAGTGGATCTGTTGCATCCGTAGTCAGGTAGACCTCTCCCGATGCAGCAAACGACATTGCCCGTACCGTGCGGGAGGAGAACGCGGCGTACGCGCCCAGATTCGCAACCGGCTCCTGATTCCCAAGCGTCCCTCCCGTACTGACGCTGTGCCGCCAAATCCTGGCGGGAGCTGATGCGCTCGTTCTTGATGCTACATACAGAAATCCCCTGGAGAACCGGATAGCCATCAGCTCCTCAGCCGCATAGATGCCTGAAAGTCTGATTTGAGCGAGAGTCAGCGTCGAAGGCGGATTTGGAGAAACAATACACAGATCGGCCCCTGTTCCTCCTCCTGTGTAGTAGTATCCCTCCGTATCGAAGTCGCCGCACTTCACGACCCTGCCTGACGGGAGCTGTGTCCATCGTGTTGACGCGCCCGTCGTAAGGTTCACCTTCTGAATCTCTCTGTTGTTGCCCGTCAAATATATCTCGCCGTTTCTTATCGTCGCATCGAACGGCGCGCGCAACGTGCTGCCGCTGGCTGCAATAATCGATTTGTCTCCGCCCGGTGATACGCGCCAGATGGTGATCGGTGCGACCCCCGAAACGATTATCAGGTTCCCGGCACTATCGGCGGTTACCGCGGCCAATGCAATGCCATCGGCAAAGCTGCCGAATCGATCCATCACACGGTCAATCTTGCCGAAGTCGGCCTTGGCAACGACAAGGGCGCTGTCGGAGACGACATTCACCGTGCAAGAATCTGCCACCAGATTAGGCCGTCGCACACTGATCGAGGTCGCCGACTGCTCGATATAGACTCGCACGTCGTTGATGACGACGGTTCCGTAGCCGATGAGCGTGGCGCGCAGGGTGTGGGTGCCGGGTGGAACGTTGAGTATTGTGTACTGACCCTCCAGGTTCGTTGCCGCCCCCAGCATTGTCCCCAGGACAGAGATGTTGGCAGCTGCCAGCGGCTCACCGGTCGTTTTGTCGGTGATTCTGCCGGCAATCTTTCCGGTGTCCCCTGCCAGGAGTGTCGCGGGGAAGACCAGTGATGCCAGCAAAATCCGGGTAATCGCCCTTGTCAATCGTTCCATATCTCAGTGATTCCTCCCGATGTGGGCATGGTGGGCGGTGCTCTTTGATCTTTTCATACATCTTAAAGCGTGGTGCCGTCCGGTGGGATCTTGTCGACGGCACGTACGACTGAGAAATCCGTCAAGTGCTCAAGAGGCAGAGATGAACTCGAATCATCTTCGGTGGCCCCTGAATGTCGTGCCATATCGGGAGAGGAAGGGGGGTCATCGAGAATTCAACGAGGTGCGCTATATTGAAGTATTTCAAATAATATAGCCCAATCTTTCAGAAAGTCAAGAGCGCAACAGCCGGCAATCACTTCGCGAGAAGCTGAAAGAGCCGTACGTTCAAGAAAAGGACCTCCTTTCCGGACTTCTTGCTGCGAAGTATGCCCGCTTTCTCGAGCTCCCTCAAATACACAGCGGCGGTCTTTCGCTCGGCCATACCGGCTTCAACCAAGTTTTGAACTTTGGTGTAAGGTTGATAGAACAGAAGTTCGATGAGCTCCTTGGAGTAGACCTTTCCCGGAAGCTTTTTTCGGCCAATTCCAAGTGTTTGATCGATCAGCTGCCGGATTGAGACGATCTTCTCACGTGTCTCGACGGCCGTCATCTGGATAGCATCCAGCATGTACAGTATCCAGTTTTCCCACTCCCCTTTTGAAGTTACGGCACGGAGAAGGCGGTAGTATTCATCTTTCTTCTCGATTATGTACTTGCTGAGGTACAGGATTGGCATGTCCAGGAGGCCCCGGGAAACCAGGAAGAGGCTGTTGATAATCCGACCTGTACGCCCGTTTCCATCCGAGAATGGATGAATTGCCTCGAACTGATAATGAATGGCAGCGAGCTTGATGAGAGGGTCCGTATCGTCCGGTGAGTGCATGTACTCCTCAAGGTTCTTCAGCTTCTCACGAATCACGGACTCACCGGTTGGCGGCGTATAGAGGACTGCTCCTGTCCGTTTGTTCTGAATGATAGTGCCGGGGAGCATCCGTATGCCTTCCTGGTTTTCTTTGATGATCCGCACTAATTTTACAAAAAGGTCCGTCCTCAGGTGGCCGTGCTTTCGTAGCTCGTTGAACCCCTCCCATAGCGCTGCCCTGTATCGCAGCACCTCTTTGGTGGCAGGGTCAACTCTGGCCGAACTCGCTGTGAAGGCCTTGAACAAGGCATCATTCGTCGTTAGGATATCCTCGATTTCGGAGCTCGCCTTCGCTTCGCGCAGCACCAGCGAGTTGACGAGTATCGCCTGGTTTGGGATCGTGGCGCCAAGTCCCTTGAGTTCTGCCAGGCAGCGTCCGGCCGCCGCCACCTTCTTCAAGACAGCTTTCGTTTCAATCTCAGCGCTGGGAGGGAGCAACGGCAGGGTGTTGTGTGGGATAGCGGGGTTGAAGACCACAGGTACCTCCAGAATCCGTGAAGGCGATTTTTCCTGCAAGCGGCAATTTGTAAGGCAGACAGTTATTGAAAGCTCATGTCCATGCCGTGGACATGTTACTTAAACGTGTCCATAAAGTCAAGTTATTTGGACACATGGAGAAGCGCGCCCATTTGCATGAGTTTGTGCACCATAGGGGGACTTCCTCTCTTTCTTTGCTGCGAACATTCGATCACGGGCGATTCGGGGTTATTTTTTTGCTTTCTTCCCCCCACTTCGGTACTTTTCACGGCAATACAACGCACGTTCTTTGCTGATGAGCACGCAGACTGTCTCCCAGTGCAGCGTATTCGCTCCTGGGGGGAGCGGTTGCCCCGCTGAGGCATTTGGAGGATTCTTTCTTTGAAAGATCGAACCGGAGAAACGATCTCCCATTATCGAATCATTGATGAGATCGGGCATGGAGGCATGGGGGTGGTGTACCGCGCCGAAGATACGAAACTCAGGCGGACAGTCGCACTCAAATTCCTTCCTGCAAGTCTTTCTCGCGAGCCTGAGGCCAGGGATCGATTTATCGGCGAAGCCCAGGCCGCCTCTGCACTTCAGCACAACAACATCTGCACGATACATGACATTGACTGGACAGACGACGGTCTGATGTTCATCGTCATGGATCTGTATCAGGGAGAGACTCTTAAGGAGATAATTGAACGGGGCCCTATTGCCCTCGACGAAGCCGTTGAGATCGTCCGCCAGATAGGTCAGGGCCTTGCACAGGCACATGAACACGGGATCCTTCATCGGGATGTCAAGCCCGCCAACATCCTGGTAACGAATGACGGGACGGTCAAGATCCTTGATTTCGGCCTTGCAAAACTGGGCGCCGGAGAACTGCTCACGAAGGCCGGTACGACGCTGGGGACTGTGGCTTACATGTCGCCTGAGCAGTCACGCGGAGAAGATGTTGACCAGAGAACCGACATCTGGTCGCTCGGTGTCATATTCTACCAGATGCTGACCGCGCGGCTCCCGTTCAACGCAGACCACGATCAGGCCGTTATCTACCTGATCCAGAATTCCGAACCCTTCCCTGCCCCCGGCATGCCGCCGGAATGTCTCGACGTCGTGAAAAAGGCCCTTCAGAAGGACCCGCAAGCCAGGTATCAGGAGATGCGCGACTTGCTTGCCGATCTCCAAAGAATTCGGGCGGCCTCAGCGATTGCAAAACCGGAACAGAAATCACGATCGCATCGCAACCTGGCTAAGCGAAGACTAGTTCTTTTCGGAGTCCTTGCAGCTGGTATGACACTTCTCATCGTCGGGTTCTTCCTTCTCCGCCCCGGCGCCGGAGGAGCGGACGCCTCACCGGGCACCTCACAGACCCTCAGGCGCGTTGCGGTTTTGCCGTTCACCAATCTCCGAAGTGATCCCCAGACTGACTTTCTGGGTTTTGCGCTCGCCGATCAGATCATCGGGCATCTCACCTATGTCAAGACTCTTATTGTCCGCCCTGCAAGCGCAGTTCGCGATTACCAGACGGGAACCATTGGTCTCGCGACCGCCGGAGAGGATCTGAATGTCGATCTGATTCTCACAGGGAACTACCTCAAGGAATCAGACAAAATACGGCTCAGTGTCGAGCTAGTCGATATCACCACGAATGCACTCATCTGGCGGGAGGCAATGCAGGAGGAATACGATGGGGCCTTCAAGTTGATGGACACGGTCGCACAAAGAGTTGTTGAAGGTCTGCGGGTCCAGTTCTCTCCCGAAGAGCTGCAGCAGATGCAGGTGGATGTCCCCAGGAATCCTCTGGCCTACGAGTACTATCTTCGGGGGATCTCCTACCCGGTCACGTTGAACGGCAATCGTCAAGCCGAACAAATGTTCCGCCAATCGATCGCGCTCGATTCCAGTTTCGCCCCTGCTTACTACGAGCTTGGATTCCGGCTCTCGCAGCTCGAGAGTTACACTACGAGAGCTGAGACACTTTATGTCGCAGCGGAATCGGCGTTCTTGAAGGCAATCTCCCTGAACGGCGGCATGTTGAGCGCGTATGGACACCTGGCCAGCAACTACGCGGAAAGCGGTCAAACGGAAAGGGCGTACGAAACTGCCCAGAAGATTCTTTCACTCAATCCCAACAGTCCTGACGGCCATTTCTTTCTCGGGTACATCTTGCGCTACGCGGGATTGCAGAACCGCGCCGAACTCGAGATGGAAAAGGCGCTCAGTTTGGATCCCAACAACCCGAGGTTTCGATCGATCGGCATAACCTATGTGAGCCTCGGGAAGTACCAGAAGGCACTTGGCGGATTTGAGCTTGATTCGGCCAGCACGTTCAGTCTCGCATGGAAAGCGAACGTCTATTCTCTGATGGGGCAACCGGAGCGGGCGACTCCATATGTGAATAGGGTTCTCGACCTGGAGCCCGAAAGCCAATTAGGTCTCTTCTGTCAATTTCTGAAGCACTTCCTCGACAAGAGGTACGACCTGGCCGTACCTGTCTTGAAGAAATGGGAGGAAACAGAAGTGCTCGATGGAGAGTCGTGGTTCACCCGCGCTCAAGCGTTTGGGAGGATTGGTGATGCGGAGGGCGCCACGCGTACATTGCGTCGGGCAATCGACGGAGGGTTCTTCAACTACCCGCTGATGCTGCGCGACCCTCAGTTCAACAGAGTTCGGGGGAACGCTGATTTTCAGCGTGTCGTAGCAATGGCGAAGACCAAGTATGATGCGTTCAGAAACCGGTTCCCTGAATTGAAGGAAGAGAGAAAGTAGACAGCTGGGAATTCCGGACTAGCTATCATCGCATCGACTTGATTCCGCCTCACCGGAACCGCTTCTTCAGCCACGTCGTCAGGTAGTCAAGCACTCCAGCCGCAAATTCCTTTTCTAACCCCGCGTACTCCGCGGGGCTCCCGGTAGTGGCTTTCTGAAAGAGGTGGTTGACGCCGGGTACTGAATGGAGTGTAACGTCAGGATTTTCCCCCTTCGACAATGCTGAGGACATCGGCTGCCGGTGTAGCGACGGAGGGATTTGCTGATCCAGTTCGCCGAATAGTGCCAGCACCGGACAACGGATATTCGCAAGGTCCTTTGCGGGATCATATGAGATAAAGAATGCGAACCATGGTGAGCGGACCACGTTCATCTGGATATCTACACGCGCGGCGAGCAGGGAATCCGTCACGGCGGCCTTCTGCTCGGCCGGAATATCATCCACGCTGCGGCGCATTTCGTCAAGCAACATCGAACGCAGTTCATCCCATCCTTTCTGTTCTCTCACCGTTGCGAAGACGTGCCGCTGCATTGCCAGTCCGCGTCCGATGTTTGCTTCACTCTCACCTTGCAACCGGCCCAGGGTGGCAATCTGCGAGAGGATGACCGTATCACCCTGGAGCGCCGGCCCCGCGAGCAGGATGACAAAAGCGACTTCAGGGGACTTCGCGGAACTCATAGCCGCCACCTCAGCCCCTTCGCTGTGGCCGATGAAGCCGATCCGGGACCGTTCGATATCAGACCGCGCTTGAAGGAACCGGAACATCGCTAGCGCATCCTGTGCAAAGTCGGCAGCGGTCGACTTCGAGATCTCACCTGTGGACCCTCCGACACCCCGGTCGTCACACCTCAGGACTGCATACCCGTTGCGCGTAAGATGGTCGGCAAGAATCTTGAAGGGGCGGAAACCGAAAAGCTCTTCGTCGCGATTCTGTGACCCGCTGCCAGTCAGGAGGATTGCCGCAGCGAACGGTCCCCCCTTCGGGGGCAAGGTAAGGGTGCCGGCGAGGGTCACATCCTCGGCGGGTACGTTGACCTCTTCCTCACGGTATGGCGGAGGAGGAACGGGCGCGACGCTTTTCGGCTCTCCCTTTCGGTGAAGACGGAAGCGTGCCGTCACGCCTCCCTGCCGGAAATCTCCCGCGATTGAGTCTCCCGTCAAGTTCCCCTCAAAGATCGCGAGTCCGGGACCCGCCGGAAGTTCGAAGTGCACTGCCGGGAGAGCGGCACGCACGTTCGTGAGCTGCAAGCCCTTCGCCATTTGCATTGGAATGTCGATGGTGGCCTCAGGGGCGTCATTCGGACCGGTGAAGTGCACAAGTATCCCCAGGTCTACGCCCGGCAGGAGGATGGCACCCTCCCACTCCCCGGCAACACGCTCTTGCGCAAGACTTGTGTTCAGTGAGGCGAACGCAGCTGCAAGGCATGACAGCAGAAACATTCTTAGCTTCATTGTCGCTATCCCTCCAGGGAATCCTGACGAATCAGGCCTTATCATTAATCTGTTCAGACCCTTCTTGCTGAAGACGGCGGTGCAAAAGAAACGGGTAGACAAAACCCGAGACGACAAATGTGACGATCAGCAACGGAAGCAGAACATACTGCAAACCGATGCCAACGAGGGAAAGAAGAACAGTGAGCACTCCGCTCACTGTCAACATCCAGCCCCCAACGAGATGGCTCCGCTGCCACACGGTATCTGAGACCAGAGTCCAGGGTGTGCGTATGCCGAAGAACCAATTCCGGGGAACCTTTGGGAGGTAGTTCCCGATGAAAGCAAACAGGACACCAAGGCTGATTCCGAGCATATTCAACGGAAGACGGCCATCGCGTACCGCAAAGACCGTAAGGAGCAGCATAATCAGCATGAACGCCAGGACAAAGTCACGGATCAACATCAAAACTTGGTACCGGGGCTTGATGCGCGTCCAGAATGGATCGATGAAGGGCACGAAGGTCATGACCAAGTAGAGTCCCACACTCAGGCCGATGATCATCCAGATGAAGTTGGTCCGCTGCATGGTGTCGTCGACATTGCCGTGGAGGTCAAAGTGCGATGGGACCTGCTCCGGGAGCGACGGTCCAAACAGCACAAGCACGACGAGAATGGCGGCGACCACGCCAAAGGCAAACAAATCGCGTTTCAGAGTCCAGGGCATGGCAGTCACTTTCGCAAATGGAACTTCATGAAGTACTCCATGGTCATCTGCACGACGCTCATGTTGAGTGAATAGTGGATAAACTGCCCTTCGCGGCGCGTTTCCACGAGGTCCGCCCGTTTCAGGATATCCAGGTGATGAGAAAGAGTCGGTTGAGTCACCGGGAGGCGTTCGAGAAGCTCCGAGGGCGTGCGACTCTTCTCGCGGAGCAGCTGGATAATCGCTGTCCGGGTAGGATCGCCAAGCGCTTTGAACACGTTGTTAAGAGGTGGCATACCGTCTGATATATGTGCATGTGTACATATATTGGTATAACGAATATACACCGGGAAAGTTGCGTTGTCAAGAGTCCTAAATTGTAACGCCCATCGAGGTACCGCGTTGCACGTCTTTACACTTGTGCTTCCCTTTCGTATACTCTACTAGCAGCAATCTTACCACATATCCGGAGGAACCTATCCATGCGTTCACTACTCGCCCTCTCGCTGTTGCTTCCCCTCCTGCCGCTGGGGTGCAGCCAGCCTCCCCCGGTCATCGACAGAGCACTCTTCTTTGGCGATCCAGAGATCTCCGGCGCACAGATCTCCCCGGATGGGAGCCATATTGCATTCATTAAACCCTTTAAGGCAGTTCGAAATATCTGGGTGAAGACTCTAGACCAACCGTTCGACAAGGCCCGCCCGATTACAGCTGACACAATTCGACCTGTCAGGAGTTACTTCTGGTCACGGGACAGCAAGTACGTTCTCTATGTGCAGGACAAGGGCGGGGATGAGAACTACCGGGTCTACGCCGTCGACTTCATGGCCCCCGGTGACCCGGTGCCGGCAGCCCGTGACCTGACCCCCATCCCGCAGGTCCGTGCGATGATCTTTGATGTTCCCAAGACAACTCCGGGAGAAATTATCGTGGGGCTCAATGACCGCCGGGCCGATCTGCATGATGTGTATCGCCTCAACCTGGCCACGGCGGGAAAAACCCTCCTATGGAAAAACGACCAGAACGTCGCGGGGTGGGTGACGGACCTGAAGGGAACACTACGGATGGGTATACGGCAGACTCCGGATGGAGGTTCGGAATTGCTTCGAATCGAAGCAAACTCACTGGTGCCGTTCTACACCGTGACAGCTGACGAGTCTATGGCCCCCCTGCGCTTTACCCCCGATGGGAGCAAGTTCTATCTTGAAACGAACAAAGGGACTGGGCTCGACAAATCCGAGCTGCAGCTGTGCGACATCAGAACGGGAGAAGTGACGCCCGTAGAGAAAGACCCGGCAAATGAGGTTGACTTCGGCGCAGCTCTCTTCTCCGAAGTGTCCGATGAGCTGCTGGCGACCTTCTACACCGGGGATCGGCAGCGTGTCTATCCGAAACAGAAACAGTTCGGCGATGACTGGAATACAATGGTGAAGGCCCTTCCGGATGGTGAGCTCTGGATCACCAACATGACGGCAGATGAGAACACGTGGCTCGTCAATGTCTCCAGCGATGTTGATCCGGGTTCGCGCTATCTCTTTGACCGGAAGACCGGGAAGGCTGAGCTT
>DAINBR010000095.1:0-10238 GCA_036732865.1 Bacteroidota bacterium
ACTCCGACCGGGCGGTGGAACCGGAGATGCTGGAGATGCTGGTAGAATCCGTGCGCCTGGCACCGTCGGCCAGCAACGCCCAGCCGTGGAGGCTCATCATCGTCGATGATCCTCCAGTCCGGGAGGCGGTCGCGAAGGCTACGTACAGCAGCGCTATTTCGTTCAACCGGTTTGTGCCGCAGGCCCCGGTGATTGCCGTGCTGACCGTGGAAAAAACCAGGACAATCACCCAGATCGGCGGGTGGATGAAGGAGCGCGAATTCCCGCTTATCGACATCGGCATTGCCGCGGAGCACTTCTGCCTGCAAGCTGCCGACCTCGGGTTGGGAACTTGCATGATCGGTTGGTTCGATGAACAAGTGATCAAGCAATTGCTGGATATTCCCCGGCGTACCAGGGTCGGCTTGCTGATCACGCTGGGTTATCCGGCCGACGGATATCCGCTCCGTCCCAAGGTGCGTAAGGAAGTATCCGAGATGTACGCGCACAATAGTTACGGCCGCTCAAAGGAACATTCTACCCGGGACTGAGCGCTCATCAATCTGCAGGCCGATACGGCCGTTGTGATCAGCGCTGCAGAGTCCGCTCCTCGAAGGTGGGTTGCGCCCCCGCCATCGTCAGAAATACATCCAGTGGTACGACTTCGAATTCAGGACCCAACCTGTCAAGAATACCCTTCACTCTTTTAACATCGCTGTATTCCCGGATGTGCATCAGGAGAAAGTAGGGCCGCTTTGGATTGTGCGTGGCCAGCTCTTCCAGGTCGGCAACTGCGTCGGACTCCGGACGCCTGGGCGACAGGTAATAGTCAAACGAAACAAATGGTCGCCCGTCGCGGACGGTGAACGTATAGCCGGGCCCGTATCCGTTTACGAACCCGATTGCCTCGGGCATCCCGTCATAATAGAGGTCGATGACATCCTTCGGCAGATCAGTGTTGCCCGATACTTCATCGCCTTCTGACCAGTCCATCGTCTCGAACACACGCAGGTCGAGTTGTTTCATCTGATCCCGAGCCATTGCGATCAACTGGGTGAGATATTTTTTTGGCACGGCTTTCGGATACAGGTACCCGGGTCCGGAGAGACAGCCGATGAGGTAATCGTTCGGTGTGGCGGTAGAATAGAAGTACTCTGCCATCCCGGGCGCCATCCAAGTGTAGTTCATCAGGCATTCCCAGGCGTAGGGGATTTCGCCGCGTCCGGGCTTCTCCCAGGCACCGAGTCCCATGCCGTCGGTCTGGATGCAGCTGACGTATACTCGGTTCTTCGGCTGTAACTTTTCGCCCGGCTTGATATGATGGTTGTTTTTGAAGACGAAGCCGGGTGAAACCGGAATCTGTGAGCTGAAACTGAGGTTCGGGAGGGAGTTGAGTCCTTCCACGCGGTGACCGAATTGTGACGTCAGGCCCACATGTTCTTCTTCAAGATCCTTTTTGTACGAGTGCCACCCCATCACCATGGACATCGGCTTCATTTCTGAGAGCAAGGTGCGTGAGAGGGCGTATTCCTCGGTGTCTGTCCGGCGCGTGGAGAGGTCGTTGAAGAAGACTCTCTTCCCGATGCCATAATCGGCAACTGCGGGTTTCATGACATTGCCGTGTTCCCCGCCCAGCCAGATGATGTATTCCTTGCTGCAGCGTTTCCAGTACCGTTGATGCGCCCATGTGTAGATCTGCGTGTCGTTCATCCCCGTGAACTTTCCCCGGAAATCCTCCACGGGTTGAAGACCGGCTTCCTTCACCAGCGGGATTTCACTTTCGCTGACGACAACGGCATCCTCGAGTCCGGCAACGGTGAATGCCACGATGAGCGAAGTGCGTACCGACGTATCCCAGACGACATACGCTTTTGCGTGGTGCGCCAGCTGCTTGACCGCGTCGGCGGGGGTTCGCAGTTCGGTGAAAGTGTAAAAGCGTTTGGTCTTATAGAAGCCGAACACCGAATCAACATACGTGAAAGGCCAGTCGGCTGAGTAGAGCAGGTAGACGAGAGGGTGTGTTCTGTTTGCGAGTCCCTGTAAACTGATCATCATCGCATTGGACGGAAGCCCGCCCTTGATGGTCCAGTCGTCATTCAGTCGGGCGACATATGCATGGCGGACACCCTGGCGCTTCAAGATGTACTTCACCTCGGGGCCTGTATTTCTTGTTGACCTCAGGACACGATATGCCAGGATATCTTTCTCCTCCGCGAATTCGTACCGGTGCACGGTGGTGACATCTGCTTCTCCCTGCGAACCACGCAGCCGGGATTTCTCGCGAACCACGAGAGCTTTTCCACCGTCTTCCCAGGAGGCGGTGTACCGGCGGACGCTGCCTTCAGGATATCGACGTCCCATAAAGATGTTGCTGCCGAAGACCCAGTGTGTCGCTGGAATACTCACCGGCGGGGCGCCGGGCGTGATGTTGACGGAGTCAACCACCGCGAGGCGTGACTGCCATCGGTGGATAATCGTGAGCTGTTCGCCTTTTGCCCGGATGGTCACCGTAAGGGCCCTGAAATGATCGATGTCGGAGCTCTGTGCGGGCAGGAGTTCCCATATTCCGGTCAAATCGGCATGGGTTTGGGCAAAGGTGGAATGTACGCACGGGGCGGATGTCAGCAGCATCAGAAAGGCCAGGATGGAAGAGCGCATGGTCTGGTGTCCTTGCGAGGGGTTTAACATGAATGAAAGCAGGGGGAAAGCTGCCTTACCACAGGTGGAACGCCGTTCCACAGGGTATGCTCCTAATGTAGAAGGATTCCTGACAGATGCTACAGTCCCGCCCGCAGGGGGAACGGATTTCTGAATGGCGCTGTTTATATTGTCATATCTGCCATCAAAGGATGAACTCCGCGTGCACGGCTACCAAGGGCGTTCCAAAGCAGGGTGTTGCTGTACCTCCCGGGTGAAAGGCAACATTCGTCCGTAGCGGTGCAACGCGTGTTTGGTAATCGATTGCGCTAGCCCTTCCGGACGAAGGGCTTTGTTGTTTTCCCCTGGGCTCCAACCGGAGATTGACCAACGTATCCACACCACATGAGGAAGTCAGCATGAGAGCCAACAATATCCTTCAGACCATCGGCCACACGCCCACCGTCAGGATCAATCGCCTCTTCCCGGAGGGATCGGAGGTATGGATGAAACTGGAGCGGGCGAACCCGGGTGGAAGCATCAAGGATCGCATAGCTCTTTCGATGATTGAGGATGCCGAAAAGCGGGGGATTCTCAAGAAGGAAAGCGTGATCATTGAGCCGACCTCCGGGAACACAGGTATCGGGCTGGCGATCGTGGCTGCGGTGAAGGGGTACCGGATAATTCTTGTGATGCCCGAATCAATGTCCGTCGAGCGGAGGCGGTTGATATCCGCGTACGGGGCTGAGTTGGATCTCACTCCCCGGGAGAAGGGGATGAAGGGTGCGATCGAGCGTGCGGGCCAGCTTGCATCGTCGATTCCCAATGCATGGATTCCCCAGCAATTTGAGAACCAGGCGAACACCGAGGTGCACAGGCGTACGACGGCACAAGAAATCCTCGATGATTTTCCGGAAGGCTTCGATGCACTGATCACGGGTGTGGGAACGGGCGGCCACATCACCGGTGTGACCCAGATCCTGAGGAAGAAATTCCCCAAGCTATTAACATTTGCGGTGGAGCCGGCGCTCTCGCCTGTGCTGAGCGGTGGCATTCCCGGTCCGCATCCCCTCCAGGGCATCGGTGCCGGTTTTGTGCCGGCCATTATGGATACCAGCCTCCTCAGTGGTGTGATTCAGGTGACCAAGGAGGAGGCGTTTGATTTTGCCGCGCGCGCAGCGAAGGAAGAAGGGATTCTTGTGGGTATCTCCTCCGGTGCTGCGCTGGCCGCGGTGTCCAAGCAACTCCCGACGCTGCCGGGAGGGAGCAGGGTGTTGACGTTCAGCTATGATACCGGGGAGCGCTATCTCTCCATTGAGGGTCTTTTCGGCTGAACGGCGGATCCGGCCGGCGGCGAACAATTCTACGCCGCGCTTTCGCCGGCACTCGGCGTCGCGGATGCCGCTCAGCAACATACAGGCGGCGTCCGGATGGATGCCCTGTTCATCGATGAGGGCTTTGGGTCGCTTGACAATGAGACCCTCGATGTGGCTATCCGGGCGCTCATGGATCTGCAGGCCGACGGACGGCTTGTCGCTATTATTTCACACGTGGAAGAGTTGAAAGCGCGCGTCCCTGTACGGCTTGAAGTTGTGAAAGGAAGGACCGGGAGCAGCGTTCGCTGGTCCAGCAACTGAGCCGGTGCCGTTGATCGTGCTGATCCGCATTTCGTCGATGACCCCTTGAACATCCGCCCAGTTTTCGCGTTACTGTAGATGCGAGGGACGATTACGTCTCCATCTGTCTAATCACTCTATTCTTTCTGGAGATCACTATGGTACGGAGTAGACTGCTGAGCGCAGTGCTGGCCCTGGTATGCATTGGCGTTCCCCTTTCCGGGCATTCGCAGGAATCGAAGATTCCAGACTTCTCGATGGTCACCCGGTCCGAGGTTCAGGTGGCCTATACGTGGCGGATTGAGGACCTCTACCCTGACATCGATGCCTGGAAACTTGAGCGCCACGCACTGCACGCTATGATTGCACGCATCGATGCCCAGGCAAAAGACTGGACCACCACCCCCCGGAAATTCCTGTCGCTCTATCAATTGACGGACTCCATCGGCCTGCTCCTACAGCGTCTCTACGCGTATGCGGGAAACCAGGGGAATATGGATCTGAGCAACACGACATTCAGGAGCATGCAGGGCGAATTGCAGGGCATCGTGGCAGACTACGGGGCGAAGCTGGCGTTCCGGAACGACGACATCCTCGCGATGAAGGAAAGCACCATCCGCGGGTACTTTGCCAAAGAACCCCGGCTGGCGCAGTACCGCTTCCGTGTGGAAGAAGTGCTCAGGGCGAAAGCGCATGTTCTGCCAAAGGACCAACAGAAGATTTTTTCGATGACGGGGTTGTTTTCCGGGACGAGTGCGCAGGTCGCCGACATACTGAACAACGTGGAAATGCCAGCGCAGGATATTACACTCTCCGATGGGACGCCGGTGACCCTGAATGTCGCAGGTTACATGCGATACCGCGGCACTAAGAACAATGCAGACCGCTCTCTCGTCATGCGTTCATTCTGGTCAGAACGGAAGAAGTTCGAGAATTCCCTTGCGGGTCTGCTCGACGGCGGCATCAAGAGCGACCTTTTCGCGGCACGCGCGCAGAAATACAACAGCTGTCTGTACGCGCGCCTGTTCGGCGACAACATCGATACTTCCGTGTATCACCAGCTGATCGCCACCGTGCGTCAGAACCTCGCGCCGCTGCATCGCTACCTGAAACTCCGCCGGGAGATGCTGGGACTTGATACGCTGCGGTATGATGATATCTACGCATCGGCAGTCCGATCGGTTGACCGCCTCTATCCGTTTGAACAAGCGCGTGAACTCATCACGGGTTCCCTGAAAGGTCTGGGTGCCGACTACGGCACGGGGCTGACTGCGGCATTCGACGAGCGATGGATTGACATCTATCCCAACAAGAACAAACAGCTCGGCGCGTACTCCGGGGGCGTCTACGGCGTTCACCCCTTCATCAAGATGAACTACAATGGACACTATGACGCGGTCTCAACTCTTGCGCATGAACTTGGTCATGCCATGCACTCGTTTTTTGCCGACAAGAACCAAGCGTATGGAAATTCCGACTATCCCACATTCCTTGCGGAAATTGCGTCGACATTCAACGAACACCTGCTCATGGACTATATGTTGAAGCATGAGTCTGACGATCTCGTGAAACTCAAGGTGCTGGATGCCTACCTGGACGGTGTACGGGGAACGATATTCCGGCAGACACTCTTTGCGGAATTCGAACTAGCCATGCACAGGCGTGTCGAGGAGGGCCAGACGCTGACCCCGGATTGGCTGACGGAGCAGTATCTCGCGCTCACCCGCTCATACTACGGTCATGATAAAGGGGTCATGCGCGTCGACGACTATATTGGGAACGAATGGAGTATCATTCCGCACTTCTATCTCAATTTCTATGTTTTCCAGTACAGCACCGGCATGATCGCGTCACTCGCGCTAAGTGACAAGGCACTCAAAGGAACACAGACCGATGTGGAGCGGTATCTCGGCATGCTGAAGGCAGGCGGAAGCGATTCCCCGCTCAAGCTTCTGAAAAACGCCGGGGTGGACATGACTTCGGCGGAGCCGGGCAGGGCCGCATTGCGGCGGTTTGACACGCTAGTAGGAGAGATGGAGCATCTGGTGGCGAGACTAAGAACGGAAGGGAAGATGTAGAGTGGAGGATACCATTGAATTCTCCATGTGCCGAGCATGATGCGGATGGTGTTCCGGATCCTGTTTTCCGCTCTCCTGACGTTTTCCGGTTCCCTGCCCCCGCTTGCAGCGCAAGAAACCGTACGCGTTTCTGCTGAGGCAGTACCGTCAGGCCCCATCGGAGTCTTTCCCCCGCCCGATGCGAGTCGTGTGCATGCCCGGCCGGCGGTTGTCTGGTCGGAGGTTTCCGGCGCGGCGGGCTATATCGTTGAATGCGCGGAAGACTTTTAGGGACACGGAAGGTTGTCGTTATCAGGTAACTGCTTCTGCCCCTTCTCCGTGCGTTTCACCTTGCGTTGATACGTTCTGTTGACTATCGCGGGTCGATTTTGTAGATTCGCGGGCACGCTATGGACACCCACCTCACAGAGCCGGAATTCCAGCGCAATCTGACAAAGGTCTACGGCGACAGGCCGGAAAGTATCCACAACGCCATGGACCGGTTTCGGGAAATCTCCCGGTTCTACCGGGAAACCTTCGCCGGCGTGCCGGCGATACTTTCCAGCGCACCCGGTCGAGTGGAGCTCTGCGGGAATCACACAGACCACAACAATGGCCGGGTTCTCGCCGCCTCGGTTCACCTTGACTCCATCGCCGCCGCCACGCCATCCGACGACAACATCGTTACTGTCCGATCGATAGGGTTCGGTGCCCCCTTCCGGGTTGACCTCAGGCGACTGGAGGTGATTCCGGAAGAAGCCGGTACAACAACAGCGATGATCCGCGGCATCGCCGCACGATTCAAGCAGCTGAACTTTGCCGTGCGGGGATTCAACGCGGTCGTGAGCAGCGATGTCCTGCCTGGTTCGGGCCTCAGCTCTTCGGCGTCGATCGAGGTCCTCCTTGGCACCATTCTCAATTCGCTGTTCAACCACGGCGTCGTCGATCCGACACAACTTGCACAAATCGGACAATACGCCGAGAATACGTACTTCCGGAAACCCTGCGGACTCATGGATCAGCTGACCTGTGCGCTAGGCGGCATTGTGAGCATCGACTTTGCCGACCCACGTGTGCCTGTTGCCCGGACAATGCGCTCGAGGTTTGAAGACCACGCCCTCAACCTGCTTGTCGTCCATACCGGCGGCAGCCACGCGGATCTGACAGCGGACTATGCCGCCGTGCCTAACGAAATGAAAGAAGTTGCCCGGTATTTCGGGCAGCAGAGTCTCCGGAATGTGCCGGGCACACAACTGTTCCAGGCAATTCCCCAGGTACGCGCGGAACTGGGTGACAGGGCAATCCTTCGGGCACTCCATTTCTATGCCGAAACCGATCGGGTTGTGGAACAAGTCACGGCCCTCGAGCAGGACGACATGGACTCGTTCCTGCGGAATACAAACGAGTCCGGAAGTTCTTCATGCCGATGGCTTCAAAATTGTTCCACGCCTCATTCTCCCCGTGAGCAGGGGCTCCTGCTCGGTCTTGCGCTGTCGGAACGATTCATACATACCGCAGGCAAAGGTGCCTGTCGCGTGCACGGCGGCGGTTTTGCCGGAACGATTCTTGCAATACTTCCGAGTGCTGTCGTGCCTGACTATGTCGGCATGATGCAGCAGGTCTTTGGCGAGAAGTCCGTCACCTCGCTGAGAATCCGCGATTTCGGTTCATGCACCCTGTGGAACAAATAGCGGCATGTCCAGCCCTGCATTGATGCGGCCCACTGCGCGGTATGTCATGACAACTGTCCTGGCCGCGCTCGCCTCCCTCGCCAACGCCCAAAATCTGCAGACGCTGAAGATAACGACAGACAACGGTCTGGGGATCGGGGGATACACAAGTTCCGGCGGGAAACAGATTTCTGTGTTGCCCCGGGTGCCGTTGTTCACGTGCACCGTGGATGAGAAGCTCGTGAGTTCTCTTCTCTGCACGGCATCCAGGGAGGGCGACAGCATCCGCTGGTCGGGTGCTTCAGGTTTCGGAGGATCTTTCAAAATCGAGTCCGGGTTCACGCGCGGTTGGAAGGGTGTTGTTACATTTCGCAACAGGACCCGGGATACGTTGCAGCTTGCGAATGTTGTGCCGCTGGGTGAAGCCCCCGGCCATGTCTACATCCGCGCCGAAGGACCGCAGACATATCAACACCGCTTGAGCAGATCCGCGCTTTTTCGTCCCGGGGCTGGACCGATCGGTGTTGTGCTCCCCGACAACGCCTGGGAAATGGGATTCGGTGATATCCAGGTGGGGGAAGGAAACGGGCTCGCTGCCATTGCACGCCGGCGCGAATCGGCGTATGCGGACTTGCGCCGGTTCCGGGCTCTGGTGCCTCCCGGCGGGTGGGTCCAATATGAGATCTTTGCCGATGCTCACGCTGGAGACTGGCGAGATGGCTTGCGGATGATGTTCCGGGATCGCTGGCTTTACGATCTCGAAGAGTTTGACAACTCGCTTTTCGAACGCCAGGATCTCTCCTGGATTCGCAAAAGTTACCTCCTTATGCTGCAATTCGCCTGGGATCACGATTACGTTGATGCTGTGAGTGGGCAGGGGCGGTTTGATGCATTTCTTACAGCCCGCGAAGCCGTTCTTGGGGGATACGAGGCGTTCATGCTCTGGCCGGTATGGCCACGCCTGGGACTGGATCAACGGAATCAGTGGGATATGTACCGCGATCTTCCCGGCGGGATCCGCGAGCTCCGCCGTCAGTCGGAGTACGCGCATGCCAGGGGGACGAAGTATTTCATCGCCTACAATCCCTGGGACGAAAGCACCAGGCGGGAAGACCATCTGGCCGGAATGGAAGAGACGCTGCGCGCGCTCGATGCTGACGGCGTCGTGCTGGACACAAAGGGGCAGTCCAGCAAAGAATTTCAGGCCGCAGCCGACAGAGTCAAGCCGGGCATTGTCATGTATAGCGAAGGGATGGCAATCCCCAGGGACATGCCTGGCATCGTTGCCGGACGCGTGCACGATGCAATCTTTATGCCCCCTCCTCTGAATCTCAACAAACTCATCAAACCTGAGTTCGCGATTTTCCGTGTGATACAACTTGCTGAAGGGAGAATTCACCGGGAAATTGCCGTCTCCTTTTTCAATGGCTACGGGGTAGAATTGAATGTGGCGCGGCCGGGAAGGCCCGACTGGATTGACGAGGAGCTTGCCTACCTGGGGAGGACTACCAAAATCCTCCGGGAGAACACCACGGCATTCCTGAGCCGGGACTGGGTGCCTCTGGTACCCGCGACAGTCGAAAGTGTCTGGGTGAACAAATGGCCCGCACCGAACAAGACCTTGTACACGGTCTACAGTCTGAGGCCGGAAGGAGTAGAGGGCCCGCTGTTCGAAGTCCGCACACCGCCGGATTCGCACTATGTCGATATCTGGCATCACAAGGAGATCGAGGCGGTGCCTGTTAACGGAAAGCTCTGCATTCCGGTGAGCGCAGAGGGATTCAGCAGATCATGGCTCGGAACGCGGCGGGAGGCAAATGTAGACTGCATTGCACAATTCCCGCGGTTGCTGACTGTTGACCTCGACGGGGATTCACTCGCCATAGATGCGCGAAGCGGAGATTCAGTGATCGTGTGGTCAGGAGCGCCGTCGTACTCATGCAGGTCCGTTCGGTTTGCCGCGGGAGAGATCGCACTCTCCCTGCTTGCATCGTTGGGACGTCACGAAGAGAAGTTTGTTGTTCAGTTGTTTGATTCGACTGGGTTGCTTGATGAAAGGGTGGTGCACGTTCCTCTGGCCACACCACGACTGATCACACGTCGTGAGTTCGTATCCCCTGCAACAACCACACCTGCAGGGATGGTGTTCATTCCCGGCGGAACCTTCACCTATGCCCCGACGCGGAGCTTTCTGAGTCCAAATGAAGTGATCCCTTATCCGGGATCCAGAAAGTCGACTCTGCAGCTTTCCGCATTCTACATGGACAGGTATCCGGTGA
>DAINBR010000096.1:0-10130 GCA_036732865.1 Bacteroidota bacterium
GCTTCGTCCATGCCGAAGCCAACCATGCCCACTCCGGCGTCTTCGCGCAGTTGGAGGGCAACGGTGAACTCGTATGGGTCGCAGGATTCTTCAACCGCGATCTGCTGGATCGTCTTTCCCTGATACTTCTTGCCCTCTTCAGTCCTGACACTCGAGACGAGCACCGAATCCCACGAACCGAGACCATCGACTTTGCGCTGCACCTCGGTGCGCAGCCGTTCGCCCAGCGCCGGGTCCTTCAGCCGTTCAAGGAACTTCGCTGTCCCTCCGTCGCGTGACCAGAGCGGAAAGAGATTCGTCAACCCGGTATTGAATGCGACATACGGATAACGATCGACGTGAACATCGAGACCAGAGGCAAGTGCATCGTCAAGCATGCGCAATGCGACCTCTTGCTTCGGCCAATTGACTTTGTTCTGTGCCTTCAAATGAGACACCTGAAGACGGGAGTTCGATCCCTTGGCAATCGCTATTGCTTCCTGAAGCGCCTCAAGCACCCGGTCAGCTTCGTTCCGCATATGCGACGCGTACAGGCGGCGGCCCGCCGGAAGTGCACTCATGATCTCGATGAGTTCTTGTTCGGTCGCAAAACTCCCCGGTGTATACTCGAGCCCCGTACTCGCACCCCAGCAACCATTCTCCACCGCGAGTTGTGCTGCATCCTTCATCGCGGCCATCTCGTCCCCTGTGGCCGGGCGATCGTCGAATCCCACTACCACCGCCCGCAATGTTCCCAGGCCGACCATCGAAAGAATATTCTGCGTGGTCCCATGGGAGGCGAGGAGTTTCAGGAATCCATCCATCGTGCGGTATGGACACTCAAAACCGAACGACTCTTTGAAATGCTGGAGTGATTCGGCCATGCCCGTACCCCCGATCGGAGCGGCGGATTCGCCGTCCTGGCCGGAGACTTCGGTGGTGACACCCTGCCGGACTTTGCTGGGCGCATACGGATTCTTTAGAAGGTCCAGATCCGTGTGCGAATGAATGTCAACAAATCCGGGCACAACCTTCAACCCGCCGGCATCAATCACCCGTGCAGCGGCGGCCCCTGACAGGTTGCCGATTGCAGCGATCACGCCATCACGGATTCCCACGTCGAGCCGGCGCTCGACAGTTCCGGTTCCATCGATCAACATACCGTTGAGTATCACGAGGTCCAGTGCCGGCCGGGCAGACATGGGTGCGGTCGCACATCCGGGGAGCAAAGATGCTGCGCCCGTTCCTGCCAGGATTGTCAGAAAAGACCTGCGGGTGAGAAACGTCTCCATAATCGTGTCTCGGTTGTCGAAAGGGGTATCAAATGGTTTGCTGCGTGCTAGTCAATATAGGCCGAATAGGAGGGGTTTGCAAGAAGTGGTGCAGGTGAAGTTCCAAGCCGATAGAGGCCGTTTTGAACGGGCAGATGGTTTGACCATCTGTCGGGATTGCCAACACGCAGTGTAGGTAATTACCACACAATCTGGTCATTTCCTTTGTTCCAGCGCCGTGAAAAGCATCTATAAATTGTTATATATCAATAAGATAAGGAAGTATGCTATCATCGGGCATAGGATTTGCGTTTGTGTCTGCCGATGCTTCATCACATATGTTCAACCACAAATCAGAGGAAACCATGTTCGATCTCGATGACCCCCGCTCATGGACCTACTTCACGAACTGGGTTCTGGTTGCAGTGGCATTCGTTGCCGCGCTCTTCATAGGGTTCGGTGTGCTTCGCGAGAAACGCGCCAGGAAGGTATCCCCTGCACATTCAACGAGCGACGCCCACACGCTTTTCCTCCCGGACCTCGGACTGACGATGGCGGACGGTGGCGAGAAGGTCCCCGATGAGAAGTCAAAGAAATCCAAGAAACCGGCCTGACCTCCGCAAAAGAGCACGAGGACACAGCAATGCGATGCCCCTTTCTCCGCGAAGCACAGGTGAAGTACTGCCGTGGTTCGGCCTTCCGCAAAATGATCGTCTGTGTGCCCGGTCAGGCGGATGCGGACCGCTGTACATCACCCGACTTTATGAATTGTCCGGCCGCACTACCGCTCACCGATTCACATGCCCACGATTCACACTGTCCGTTCCTCCAGGAATCGCTTGTGCAGTACTGCGCCGCAGCATCCGTCACGAAATACATCCCGTACACCGAGGCGGAACTTTCACATTGCGGAACTGATAGTCACAAGTACTGTGAACTCTTCCTCACGCTTGCACACCCCGAGCGCGCAAGTTTCTCTACAGTCGCCTCAACGGGAACCGACGCAGGTGATACGTCTCACGAATTCCTCGTCGACGGCATTCGCGTCCCAGGGTGGCTCGGGTTCTCCCCCAACCACATGTGGATCGACATCGACAGCGATGGACTCGTCCATATCGGCATCGACGCCTTTCTTGCCTCGATGCTTGACTCCATCGACCGCATCACGTATGTGACGACCGAAGGCGTCCACCGTCCGACCGTGGTGCTGACCATTCACGGTGTCGATTTGCAGATGGTATTCCCCCATCCGGTTCGCGTGAAAAGCTCCAATCTGTACATCCGTACGCATCCCTCGACGTTGCTGTCGGATCCGTATGCACTGGGATGGCTGTTCGAAGGAACGCTCGTCGGCGATGACCCCGCGGCTGCTGCACAGGCAGTCAAACGCGAGTTGCTTTCGGGGAAAGCCGCCGCCGAATGGATCGAGTCGGAAATCCGCCGCGTGTCACAGATGGCGCATGCACTGTCGAATGCTCCGGATCTCCAGGGGGAAGTCGCCATGGCTGACGGCGGCACAGTGGAACCGGGGTTCATTCAACACTTGAAGCGCGATGACATGCTCCGCATCTTCAATGAGTTCTTTGCTCCGTATGCAGAATGGAGGGATTCAGAGTGAGCTTGAAGGGTCCAATACTGTTTCTGTGCGGGGTTCTGGCATCCCTTGCCATCGGATGGTTTGCATTCCCCGCCGCCCTGTACCGGACTGAGCCACAACCAATGCCTTTCAACCATGCCATCCACACGGGCGAACAGAACGGCATGACCTGCGACATGTGCCATGAGTTTACCGAGAACGGGAGCTTCAAGGGCATACCGGCTGTCACGAAATGTGCAGATTGCCATTCTGCACCCATCGGTTCGACAGAGTCCGAGAAGGTGCTCGTCGAGCAGTATGTGACCCCCCAGAAGGAAATCCCCTGGAAGGTCTATTCGCGCCAACCGGACAATGCGCATTTCCCCCACGCGGTGCATGTGAAGAAAGCGGAGATCACCTGCGACGTGTGCCACGGCCCGCATGGTTCCGGCTCCTCACTCCCAGAGTACCAAGTGAACCGCATCAGCGGGTACAGCAGGGACATCTGGGGAAAGAACATCTCGGGGATTCCCTCCCAGCCCTGGGAAGGCATGAAAATGGACCGGTGCGTCCGATGTCACGCCGAACGCCGGAGAGACGACAGCTGCATTGATTGTCATAAGTGAACGAGAAAAGATCCATGAAAATAACACGAAGAGAATTGCTGACATTTGCGGGTGGATCTCTCCTCGGCGCCCTATTCACGCCCATCCCATGGAAGCTCCTGGACGATAGCTCGATTTGGACGCAAAACTGGTCACTGATCCCCGGACTCCCCCGTGGTCCGGAGACATTCACCGCCACCCGATGCGCTCTCTGTCCGGCCGGCTGCGCCGTCAGAGCACGGCGCATAGATGGACAGCCCGTCACGCTAGCCGGCATTCCCACAGACCCGTTCAAGAACGGAGCGCTCTGTCCCATGGGCATCGCAGGACATCATCTGGCCTTCCATCCGCTGCGGCTGCGTCAACCCTTTGCGTTCACGGGCAAAGGTCCGGACGCAACTCTGGTCCCGGTCGGTCTCGATGAGATTATGTCAGAGGTCGCCCGGACAATTCAGGATCTATCGGCGGCTTCGATGCCGGGTAGCATCGCCATTCTTGATCAACGGCCTGGCAGGGCGGTCTCCGGAATGTACCGGGAGTTCATGGGTATGTGCCCGCAGGGAACATATATTGTGCCCCCGGGAGCTGAAGAACCCACGCTGGCTACCCTTCAGAGATTGTGCGATTTCAATGAGGCGTTGCCCTGCTTTGATCTCGAGAACACCGGGGTCATCCTCAGCTTTGGGTCTGACCTGCTCGACGGGTGGAGCTCTCCCAGCCACACTGCCGGCCTCATACGGAACAGGAATCAGAACGGACTGAACCTTATCCAGGCGGAAGGCGTCAAATCCCGGACTGCGCACCAGGCAAACACCTGGCTCCCCGTGATCCCGGGCACGGAAGCTGCCCTCGCTCTTTCCATCGGCCACGTGATCATCCGGGACGGCCTGCATCCCCGGGAAATCGAAAAGGGGCTCTCGGATTTCCAGACGTACAAGAACCTCGTTGCCGGATTCCCGCCCGATGCCACCGCGGCTGTGACCGGTATTGCCGCTCAGGCAATCACAACAACAGCGCACGCCATCGCTTCCGGCCCGTCAGTTGTTATCGCCGGGTGCAACCCCGCGGGCGGTCCGTTCGACCATGCCACCGAGACAGCGATTGCGGGGCTCAACCTGCTTGTTGGGAACGTTGGCCGGAAAGGTGGCATCACCCTTCGCGCCCGCACCCCTTCGGCTGAAGCATCAACTGTGCCGGCGGTTGCCCTGGCAAACGTCCCGGATCATTCGATCCGGCTGCTCTTTGTCGACGGCGCCGAATCGGGAAACATTTTCCCCGCGTCCTTGCTCAGACGAAAGCTTACGTCTGACGGCGGCACAGTTGTCCTGATGTCTCCGTATCTCTCTCCGCGATCGGCTGGTGCTGATTATTTGATACCGTCACCGGCCGCATATGAATCGATGGAGGAAATTTCCACTCGATCCGGGGCAAGCCGATCTTCCTTTGCACTGTCCCTCCCGTTGTTGAGTCAACCCGAGGGGACAGTCGATCCCGTGGCATTCCTGGCGAAGGTCGCTGAGCAGGCCGGGCTTCCAGTGCCCGGACTGACATCCTCGGAAGCATGCCTCAAGCAGCGTGCCCACGATATATGGGCATCCAAACGGGGTTCGTTGACAGCGGCGGCAGACTCTGCTGTGACCCCGGTTCAGGGTATGTCGGGAGAAGAGGATTTGTGGAAGGGGTTGTCGGAAGGAGGATGCTGGATTGATGGAGAAGAACAGCGTGCTTCTACCACCCGCCGTTCGATCCTTGGTTCAATCACGCCGGGACATTTCCAACCGCTGACTGCACCCGTGAAGCCGGCCCCGGGCACCTTGAAGCTTATGGCTTTTGGCTGGAGGAACGCGACGATGACCGCCTCGGTGGCACCGGTGCTCAGCAAAATCTTCCAGGAATCGCACCTCCGGAGTCTTGGCGGAAAAGTCCACCTCAATCCCTCGACCATTGCCGCGCATGCGCTCGTTGACGGCGCCCGCGTGAGCATCAGCACCCAGTCAGGAACGGTGACAGCCGATGTTGTTGCCGACCCGGCGATCATTCCCGGTGTTATCCACGCCATCGTCGGTCCGTCTCCCAACAACGCCGCTCCCACGGATCAACCCGAGGCGGAAGGACTGCTCGGCCTGTGCGTTGTAGGTGCGGACGGTACATGGAGAATCACTGAAGCGACGATTGCGAGAGCGTAACACAATGGAACAGACTGCACAATCCAAATCACAGTATGGCATGGTCATCGATCTTGACCGCTGCACAGGGTGCGGCGCGTGCATGGTCGCATGCGCGGTGGAGAACAACGTTGCACCGGCAGAACAGAAGGCGACGGATCGCACGGGGAACACCTGGTTGCGCGTCTATACGGTGACCAATGGCGAGGAGTTCCGCGACCTTGACACCGTATTCGTCCCGATGGGCTGCCAGCAATGCGGTACGCACACACCATGTGTCTCCGTCTGCCCGCAAAACGCCGTGGAAGTCGACCACGCGACGGGCATAGTGGCGCAGATTCCGCAGAGGTGCCTCGGATGTCGTTACTGCATGGCAGCGTGCCCGTACCACGCACGGTATTTCAACTGGTGGGATCCGCAGTGGCCGAAGGGCACAGAGTCATTACTCAACCCGGACGTTGCCCCCCGGATGCGCGGCGTTGTCGAGAAGTGCAATTTCTGTCATGGGCGCCTCCACACGGCAAGGACGAAAGCAGCTGCCGAAGGAAAGAAAGGAATTGAACCCGGCGACTACATCCCCGCGTGCGTCGAAAGCTGTCCCTCACAGGCAATCGTCTTTGGAGACCTCGCGGATGAGTCAAGCACCGTGGCACAGCTGAGCCGGAGCAGTGACACGTTTCAGTTTCTCCCAGGGCTCGGGACCGCGCCGAAGGTGTCTTATCACTCAGCGAGGGAATGGGTCCGGAAAATGGCCGCGCGGGTACCGACGGCGTAATCATTCACCCCCATCCATCAGGATGGGAATGACAGCCCCGCCGTTCACGACGGGACACTGAGGAACATGATAATGGATCAGCAGTTCATACCCAGAGGATTGCAGCGGACTTCGTTCACGCGGTTTGTGACATGGATTCTCCCGTGGATTCTCCTGCTGGGCATCGGTATCTACGCAATGTATCTCTGCCTTGCGGACGGTCTGTACCACACCAACATGGACAACAGGTTTGCCTTTGGACTCTGGATTTATCTCGATCTTACCATCATTGCCCTTGGTGCGGGCGCCTTCTTCACCGGCTTCCTCCTGTATATCCTGCGGAGGGATGAGCTCAAGGCAGTCATTAACAGCGCTGTCGTTCTCGGACTCATCTGCTACAGCGGCGCCGTCCTTGTGCTGATGGTGGATGTCGGACAACCTCTCCGCGCATGGTTCACGTTCTGGCACCCCAACACGCACTCAATGCTCGCGGAAGTTACGTTCTGCCTCACCTGCTACCTGACGGTGCTCGTTATCGAATATCTGCCTGTGGTGTTGAAGAACCGGAAGCTGAGACAAATCCCGCGGTTCCTGGTGTTCGAATTCGAACTGCACAAAGTCATGCCGGTCTTTGCGGGTGTCGGTACATTTCTATCATTCTTCCACCAGGGCTCCCTGGGCGGGCTGTACGGGGTCCTCGTCGGCCGTCCGTTTTCGTTCCGCGAAGTCCTGGGGATATGGCCGTCCACCTTCTACCTCTTCATCATCTCCGCAGCGGCTGCCGGACCGAGTTTCGTTCTGTTGACCACGTGGCTCGTGCAGAAACTTTCGGGTAAAAAGGTGGTGAAACCCGAAGTCATGCAATTCCTCGGCAAAGTGTCGGGGTGGATGCTGATCGTCTATGTCCTGCTGAAGGCCATCGACACGCTGTATTGGATCAATCACACCGTGCCGGCAGAGGGAGGGCTCGCGTACTCGTTCTACACCTCGCAGGGGTTCGGCACATGGATCCTTTTTGCAGAGATCGTTTTTCTTGGCCTCGTCCCCGCCCTGGTGTTGTTGAGCAAGCGGATGCGGGAGAAGTCTGCGGTGCTGGTCGGGGCGGCGATTCTCGTCTGTTGCGGTATCGTGATGAACCGTTTTGTCATGACGATACAGACCCTCGCATTGCCGACATTGCCTTTCGATCTGCTGATGTCGTATGTCCCAAGCTGGCAGGAGGTTGCGACTTTCATGGCGGTCGTCGCCTATGGCGTTCTGGTGTATTCTCTTTCGTTTCGGTACATGACCCTCTTTCCCCAGGAAAGAGATATGCGTCAATGACAGTGGAGGTGCATCGTGTTCCCGTTCATCTATGAGTTTCAGTGGACCCCGTACCATGTAGTATTCCTGGGGCTCTTCTTCTCCGTGGTTGGGGTGATCCTCTCTGCCGTGTCGCTTGCATTGCTGCGCGCTTTCAAGACACTCCGCCGCAGACGTCATGAGGCCGTGCAGTGGGAAGCGGAATTCGAAGATCTCCCCGTCGCTGCGCGCACGTGCCGGCACCAAATCGCGGGTGAAGTCGCACACAGGACCTGCAACCATGAATTCGACTGCCGTACCTGTCAGGCGCATCAAGCTTTTCTGGCCAAACTCTCTCCTGAGTTGGCTCCGGCAGGCACACAGGAGTCTGTCTTTGGTTTCTCTTTGCCCCTCGACCGCTACTACCACCGCGGGCATACGTGGGTAACGTATGATGGCGACGGGATCTACACTGTCGGGTTGGATGACTTCGGCAACCGGATGATTGGAACGCCGGACTCCGTTGAACTCCCCGCCGTGGGTGCCACATTGAGTGCGAACGGCAGCGGCTGGCTGATCAAAAAGGGGCGGGCAGCACTTCGTATCCTTGCCCCCATCGACGGCGTGGTGGTGGAGACCGGATCCGCAAAAGATGGATGGTACCTCAAAGTGCACGGAGGGGAACCTGAAGTGGAAACCCGTCATCTCTTGCGCGGCGAGGAGATCAAACCGTGGATCCTGAGAGAGCTGGAACGGCTGCAGGGGGCTGTTTCACCGGCAGGCGTGGGTATGACTCTTGCCGACGGCGGCGAACTTGTTCCTGATATGTCGAAACACGCCCCGCATGTCGATTGGGACGGTGTCTGGGGAGAGATGTTCTTGCAGGCGTGAAGAGGGCTACTCCCTCTGCACGTTGTACTTTTTCAGCCGGTCATACAGGGTTGAGCGGTCAATGCCAAGGATGGACGCCGCCTCTTTGATGTTCCCGTGCGTGCGCTCCACCGTGGCGGTGATGATATCACGTTCTGCTTCCTCCAGTGTGATATTCGCCGGCACGTTCCATGCCGCCTTGCCCTGATCCCGCCCCGTGATGAGAAACTCCACATCTTCATCGGAAAGTATCGTCGTCTTGCAGGTGACAATCGCCCGCTCAATGGTATTCTCCAGTTCACGGACGTTCCCGGGCCATTCGTGATCCATCAAGATGCGTAGTGCGCCCTCTGAAATCCCGTTCACTTTCTTCCCGAGTTCATGCGAGATTCGCTCGACGAAGCTCCGGGCCAGGAGCGGGACGTCTTCCCTGCGCTCCCGCAACGGCGGTATCTGGATGCTGATCACGTTCAAGCGATAGAAGAGGTCATCGCGGAACTTCCCCTCGCGGACTGCGCGATCAAGATCCAGATTCGTTGCGGCGATTACGCGGACGTCCACTTCAATTTCTTCAGTCCCACCAACGCGGTAGAATTTCCGTTCTTGCAGTACGCGCAGGAGATCCATCTGCAGTTTCGATGAGATGTCACCAATCTCGTCCAGAAAGAGGGTCCCCCCATCGGCCATCTCGAATTTCCCTTTGCGCTGTGACGATGCGCCGGTGAATGACCCCTTTTCGTGGCCGAAGAGTTCCGATTCAAGGAGTGTCTCAGGGAGCGCTGCACAGGAAACGGTAATGAAAGGCTTCGCGGCCCGGTCCCCTGAGAAATGGATGGCGCGGGCAATCAATTCCTTGCCTGTGCCGCTTTCCCCCTGGATGAGCACCGTGCTGCGCAATCCGGCGACATCTCTCACGAGATCAAAGATCTTTCCCATTTTCGGACTTTTGCTGAGGATGTCGTGAAAACTGTATTGTTTCGTGAGTTTTTTCCGGAGAATGGAATTCTCCCTCTGCAGGTTCTTGACCCTGATAATCCTGTTGACGAGAAGGGATATTTCCTCGGGATTGCAGGGTTTGACGATGTATTCCTGTGCCCCTTCCTTCATCGCTGTGATCGCAGTATCCACCGTCGCGTACGCAGTCACGATTATGATGGAAGCATCAGGATGAATCTTCCGGATTTCCATCATCGTCTCAATGCCATCGATGCCACCGGGCATTTTCAAATCAATGAAGTAGATCGCATAGTCGAGGTGGGTGGCCTTGACGATTGCCTCCCCGCCCGACACTGCGGTATCGACGTTGTAACCGTCCTCCCGGAGCCATGCTGCGAGCGACTCGCGCATCACTTCTTCGTCGTCAACCACCATGATATGCCAGTGATTCATACGGTCCTCGTCTTTTCCTCAACAAGCGTGATGCAATTGCTGCACAATTCCGTGCCTTTGGCGTCCACCTGCCGGACGTTGTTCGAGAGCGACATCGGACAGCCGGTGTCCGCGCAATGCGTCAGGCCGACCGTGTGTCCGACTTCATGCACCGCCTCCTTCACGGCCCGTGCGAGGGTGAGGAAGGGGTTGGGAGGCAACCCGTAGAATTCCTGCCGCAAACGAGCCACCGATACAACC
>DAINBR010000097.1:0-9082 GCA_036732865.1 Bacteroidota bacterium
TTCCCGATCCACGGGTCCGTTGGTGCAGGGCAGATTCTGTGGCTTTGCCGCTGACCCGATCGAGCTGCGATCGAGTCATCTGTTTTTCTGCGTGGCCCCATTTTCCGCATCCCCCGGCTGTGCTGCTGGAGATGAACAGGGTGCTCCGCGATGGCTCTGTCTTCACGATTCTGCACATCAACGGTCGTGCAACTATTAACCAGATTCATTCATCGGCCGCACAGGCAATCGTGCAGGATCTGCTCCCTCCTGCAGCGGATGTTGCAGCATTGTTCCCAACGGCCGGGTTCGTCGTGGAAGAGTGTGAGGACAGTCTCGACCGATACTGTATTACCGGAAGAAAGTTGCGGAACCACTCATGATCCGCATGAACCCGCGACGTGAAGTTCACCCCCTTGCGGGAGTTCTGGCTGGTTTCGGGCTGATCGCGGCGTGTCTCGTGCTGCCGGTGAGTCATGCCTCCGGAACAATTTTACTCGTTGTCCCGATTGCCATCGCGCTGTTGCTCATCCGGCCGGATCCTGCAAAATTCCTGCGCCTTCTTGGAGCCACGCTGGTGGTCTATTTACCGATGCTCCTCGTTCTCCCGCGATCGTCCGTTGCGCAGGGCGCGGCTACTACACTTGTCGGGGTGACGATGCTGGGGACCATGGGTTATCCGGCGTTGCACGACGCTGTAACGCGTTTGCCGCTGCCCGGTATGGTGAGACTTCTCCTCCTGCAGATTCTGCATCAGGCGTCTGTCCTGCTCCGCGAGACGGTGAAGATCAAGCATGCGATTGTGGTCCGCGGGGCCATCCCGCGGGGTTTCGGTGGGTGGGAATTGCTCCACGCGCTTCCGCGGGTGTGGATCCCGCGGGTGATTTTCAAAGCAAACCGGGTGGCCCACGCTCTGGAAATGCGGGGTTACGGCTCTCCGGTTCCGCCGCCACGTGACCGGACGTGGCATTCCTTCGATGTTGCTTCTCTCATGATTTGTTCGGGGGTTCTCATAGCCGCCCTCGCCCTCCGGGTGATACTATGACAACATCAACCGATTGCGTCCTCGGCTTTCGCAATGTCACCGCACGGTACCCGAGCGCATCCGGCGCAGCATTGCATGATTGTTCCTTCAACCTGAAGCGGGGGGAACATGCTGCGTTGCTCGGCCTCAACGGGTCAGGGAAGACGACGTTGCTTCTCGCTGTGGTCGGACTGGTGGAAACGACGGGAGAGATCAGCGTCGACGGTGTGGCGCTGCGTTCATCGACGCTGAATGTGATCCGCGCCAGCATCGGGATGCTCTTCTCCACACCGGAAGACCAGCTGCTTTTCCCACGAGTTCTGGACGATGTGGCGTATGGTTTGTTGCGGAAGGGGGTCGTCCCCGCGGAGGCCCTTGCGCGCGCGCGGGAGGCGCTACACACCTTCGGTGTGGAAGAGCTTGCGGACAAGGAGCCGTACGAATTGTCTCATGGGCAGCGCCTGAGGGTCGCGCTCGCCGGCGTGCTTATTGTGAAGCCGCCAGTGCTTCTCCTGGACGAAGCGACCGCGGCGCTGGATCCCCCCAGCCGGCGTGCGCTTGCGCAGGTCTTGAGGGAAACCGACTCTGCATTCCTCCTCGCCACGCATGATCTGGCCACGGCACAGGAAAGTTGCGGCCGTTTCCTGTTACTGGAAAACGGCCGCATTGTCGCCGACACGCCCATCCTCGATGAGATCCGTCATCGGATCGAAGGGGAATGATCCTCCCCGCTGTTATTTCAGCATCCGGTCCACTAGGTCCTCGCGGTCCACAATGGAATCTTCCCCGAACCAGATTGTCCAGAGGACCTTTGCGAAGACGGCATTGGCAATTGCCGGCTTGTCCGTAGCCTGCACCTGCGCCTGCACGACGCCGCCGGGTAACCAGCGCAGAATGAAGCGGTCATTCTCCTTGACATCTCCCGTGAAGTAACCCAGGAATTGTTCTACGAGCGGGGCAATGACCTTCTGTTCATCCTTCGAGGCATTCTCCTCAAATCCGTCCTTGTAGGCATCCCGTATCTGCTCCTTGCTCACATCCCGTACGAACTCCATCGTGAGCTGTTTCGCTTTTCCGTCGGTCAGGACGGCAGCATAGAGACTTTTTTCGTTGCCTTTGGGGAGGTCCTGCATGTAGTGGGCAATCGCATAGACCTTGATAATCAGTTTCTTCCGGACTGTGGTTCCCGTTAATGCGAGGGTGAGGTCCTTCCCGTCGTGGGGAACCGTGATCGTTGTGGGGAATATCTTCCCGGTGGAGTTTTCCTTTACGGTTTCCTGAGCGTTCAGCAGTGGTGTGCAGGCCAGGAGGGCAGTGGCAAGCAGGGCTGAGTGGCGGAGCTTCATCTGATTGGTCCTTGTATTGTGGTCTGAGCGGATTTCCGATTGTGGTGCGACGGGTCGCTGGGTAGTCGAATGGTCAATGGTAAGCAGATCCGTGGGGAGAAGCAACCGGTGTCTGGGGCCAGACACCGGTGTGTATGCGAAGTTCATGGGGTCTGACCCCAATCCTTTGCCCCGATCTTTTGCAATTCTGTCCTCCGTTTGCTACAATATACCCGTCAGCTCCACCTACGCGGCGAGGAATCCCAACAGCTCCCCAGCAACACCTACCAGAGGAATCCCATGAGTCCCGAATCGATGTCTGAACAGGTCTACGTCCACGCGCGCGACCGCTACGCCCAACTGGGAGTAGACACGGAAGCAACAATGAAGGCTCTGCAATCAGTGTCGCTCTCCCTGCATTGCTGGCAGGGGGACGATGTGCACGGATTCGAGACCGTCGATACCGGGACCACCTCGGGTGGGATTCAGGTGACTGGCGGGTATCCCGGCCGTGCCCGCACCATTCAGGAACTGCAGCGCGACCTGGAACAGGCTTACGCATTGATACCCGGCAGACACCGGCTGAACCTCCACGCGATGTACGGAGATTTCGGCGGCAAGAAAGTCGATCGTGACAGCATCGAGCCAAGCCACTTTCGCACATGGATGGATTGGGGGCAGGAGCACAATATCCCGCTCGATTTCAACTCCACTTGTTTCGCCCATCCGCAAGCCGACAGCGGCTTCACGTTGAGCAGTCTCGACGCCGGCATCCGTGATTTCTGGATCGAACACGTGCATCGATCCCGCGAAATCAGCGCGGTGATTGGGAAAATGCAGGGCGTACCGTGTATCCACAACCTCTGGATCCCGGACGGCGCAAAAGACATAACTGTGCGGCGGTTCGCTCACCGGGCCGCACTGCGCGGTGCTCTGGATATCATCTTCACCAAGCGCTACGAGTCTGAAGAGATGAAAGACGCTGTGGAAAGCAAGCTGTTCGGGATAGGCAGCGAATCTTTCGTCGTCGGGTCGCACGAATTTTACATGGGCTATGCCCTGTCCCGCAAAGTCATGCTCTGTCTCGATCTGGGCCACTTCCATCCGACCGAAAGCGTGGCAGACAAGATTTCCTCGTTGCTCCTGTACGTCAACGAACTTCTCCTGCACGTCAGCCGCGGTGTTCGGTGGGACAGCGATCACGTGGTGATTGTCAATGACGAAGTGAGTGCACTTGCAGAGGAGATCATCCGCGCGGATGCCCTGCAGCGCGTGCACATCGCGCTCGACTTCTTCGACGGCAGCGTGAACCGGATCGGCGCCTGGGTACTCGGCTCCCACTCGACCCTGAAGGCCCTTCTCCACGCCCTCCTCGAACCCCGCAAGCGCTTGGAACAACTCGAGGCGGAAGGGGATTTTGTCGGCCGCCTCGCAATGCTCGAAGAGATGAAGTCCATGCCGTTCGGTTCGGTGTGGGAAACGTATTGCACGCGTGCCGGGGTGCCGTACGGCGAGGGTTGGATGAACGTCATTCGTGACTACGAGCGGAAGGTCCTCCGTGCCCGCGGCTGATTCGTGCCCGCGAGTGAATCGTGACTGCGAGTGAATCGTGCCCGATGGCCGTCCTGAAGTGCCTCCGGCGTTCGGTGCCCAATGTCCGTCCCGGATCTGTGTAACCCGGTGATTGAAAGGACCCATCCATGACATATGCTCTACTGCTTGCCTTGCTTCTGCAGGGTCAGCAGCTCTTTCCGGATTTCTTGAAGAGTCTCGAGCGTACGCCGGTGCGGGACCGCGCCACTCTTGCGGCGACGTTTCTGGCCGGACGCCGGACGCCGCTGGTGGAACAGGACTCACTTCTGCATTTTGTCTGGTTCGGTCGAGCGGATTCCGTATTCGTCAACGGTTCGTTGCAGAAGGGGTGGCGCTCGGCCGAACGCCTTCATGCCATTCCCTGCGGAGACACTGCCGGCTCCCCGAGGTTCTTCTATCGCTCATACACAGTGCCGCCTGATTCGCGCCTTGAGTACAAGTTTGTTGTGGACGGTGTCTATCAGCTTGATCCGGGCAATCGCAGGGTGACGCCTCCCGGTGACTTTCAAAACTCCGAGGCCGTCATGCCCGGGTTCCACATGTCCGCGCTTTCGGCATTGCGCGAGGGCATCAAGCGCGGAACCGTGGACACGCTGAAGTTCGCCAGCCGGGATCCCAAGATCAAGCCGCGCAGTGTAACCGTGTATCTCCCGCCAGGTTACGGGAGCCTGAGCAATCTGCCCGTGGTCTATGTTCACGATGGGGAATCGGCATTTCGCTATGCGGCCTTTGCCAACATCATTGATAATCTGATCGCCGACAATCAGCTTCCGCCGATCATCGGCGTATTCGTGCCGCCCGTCGACAGGGAGCGGGAGTACATCGGTCTGACGACGCCCGAATATATCGCCGCCTTCTGTGACGAGCTTGTGCCCCTCATCGATAGCATTTATCGCACCTCGCCGACACCCGAGCATCGTGGTGTGATGGGGATCTCGAGCGGCGGACACATTGCCCTGGTGATGGCCGTCGTTCGTCCTGATCGTTTTCGCCGCGTCGCCGGGCAATCGTCGACGATCAGTCCCATTCTCCGGTCAGCTCTTGCCGTGCGCCGCCAGTCGTCACCCCTACCGCCGACCATGAAGGTCTGGATCGATTGCGGTCTCTATGACATCAAGAACGACGAATATGATTTCCTTGCGCAGAACCGGGAATTCAGCGAGGAACTCGCCCGTGACGGCGTTGCCGTTAACTACCGCGAAGTGCATGACGGGCACGATTGGGCGAGCTGGCGGGAGCGTACTCCGGAGATCCTGCGTTTCTTCTTTTCCAGATAGCAATCCATCGCTCCCGACACTTTCATCGGAGGTAATCCATGCGTCAGATTTTTGTCCTCTATGTTTTCCTTGTGGCGTTGCCCGGCTTTATGCGTGCCGATGTCCCGTACGAACGCTACTTCACCGACGCGACCATGCGGATCGACTACTATCATACGGGGACAAAAGGGGTGGAGCAGTTCAGCATGGACCGTGTGTATCAGGAAGGTCCCTGGCCGGGTTCGCGCACGCGGCTGCTTGACACGTTGAACATCGGCGAATTCCTGGTGCGTGTCTACGATCAGGCCACGAACGTGCTGTTGTATTCCCGGGGTTTTTCGTCGATGTTTCAGGAATGGCAGACCACCGATGAGGCGGCCGCCGGAGCCTACCGTACATTTGAAGAGACCGTGCGCTTTCCGTTTCCACGGCGAAAGGTGCAGGTAACCATTGCCCGGCGCGACAAACGCATGGTGTTTCATGACCTCTTCTCGCTGACCGTCGATCCAAACGACCCGACAGCGGTCCAGAAGGAAAAGGCCGCCGGCGCGTACCGTACAGTGCCGCTGATGTCCAACGGGCCGTCATCCGGGAAGGTCGACATTCTCATCCTCGGCGACGGCTACGCTAAAGAAGATATGGAGAAATTCCGCAAAGACGCCGAGCATTTCAACAACGTGATGTTCAGCACTAAACCCTTCAGCAATCACAAGAAAGACTTCAACGTCTGGACGATTGAAGTGCAATCCGATGAGACGGGTATCGACATTCCGGACAAGAATGTCTGGAAGCGGAATGCCCTGGGTTCACAATACAATACGTTTGGATCGCCACGGTACGTGCTGATCGCGGACAATCGCAAGCTGCGTGACATCGCTGCCTCCGCCCCGTACGATTGCCTCTGCATCCTGGTGAATGACACGCGGTACGGCGGCGGCGGCATACTCAATCTCTATACGACGACGTACACCAAAGAGGAAAAAGCGGATCAGCGATGGCAGATGGATTATGTGTACGTGCATGAATTCGGCCATTCATTCGCCGGGCTCGGCGACGAATACTATGGATCGTCAACTGCATACAACGAATTCTATCCCGCGGGGATCGAACCGTGGGAACCGAACATCACTGCGCTGCTCGATAAGAAAGACATTAAATGGAAGAGGTTCCTGACACCAGGTGCCACACTGCCGACACAGTGGAGCAAAGCGTTGTATGACAGCCTAGAGGCCGAACGGGGGAAGCTTGACCGGCTGGCACCGGACTATTACGCCAAGCGAGAGCCTCTCATGAAGGCTTCGCAGCAGATCCTCAAGAATGCGGACCTGGCCGGGAAAGTCGGCGCGTTTGAAGGTGCGGGGTATGTGGCGAAGGGACTATACCGTCCGTCACTCGATTGCCGCATGTTCTCTCTCAGCACGGTGGATTTCGATCCGGTATGCAGCGCAGCTATTGAGAGGGTGATTAAGACGCACACGAAGTAGGGGGGCTACAATGGCATGCGGCACGAGGCATGAGGCATGAGGCATGAGGCATGAGGCACGAGGAGATCCGACCCTCCTGCCCAGTGCCCGGTGCCTCGTGCCTTCCTGTTACGCTTTAGGTTTCCTTGCGAGGAGCCACCAGAGAACAAGTGCCCCCAGGCCGATAATGCCTGCGTAGAGCACGAACTTCAGGTCAAACTTTGTCTTGGCGAGTTCGCTCACCAGCTTATCAAGCGAAGCGTATTCTTCTTTCCCGAGCATTCCGTCACGAGTAAGAGCATCCCGCCACTCCTTATCGATCTTTGCCTTCCAGATCTCCTCCACGAAGACCGATGGATCATCGCCGCTGGTCTGCAGTGACTGAACGTAGGTCCTGATAGATGCGGAAAAACCGGGTCCATCAGAGAAGGGCATGATCTGAATTTGCCTGGAGGTGAATTCCCGCTCCACGGCAGACCAGAAGGATTTCTGCAACCTGGCATTCCATTCACCGAGGAGTGAATCGACCTGTTGGACCTGAGCCGCGGCAGATGAGCGGGAGGAGGCGGTGACGGATTCCGTGCGCTTTGGGGACGATGTCCTGGCGGCGCCTGGCATCTGCCCGGCAATGCCAACCGCTTGAATCTTATCGCTCAGGCCTTTCCATCGCCCTGCAAACTGACGGTAGTTATCAAGCAATGCAGCATAGTCCTTCCCCTGCAGCTCGGTTGCACCGAGGAATCGTACGTTATCCGCCGCAATGGAGTAGACGCGATTGACCAGGTTGTTGTCTGTCAGCTTTGTGGACAACGCTTCCCGCTGGACGTCATCGAGAGTCGCCAAATCCTGGCCGTAGGGCATGAAGATTGAATCCACGAGGGCGAACATCAACTTGTCGCGTGCCTGGAGCATGTTCTCAAGCCGGCGCACGGTCTCCCGCAACGCCGTAGCATTTGTCTTATTCACCTTCAGCTCGGCGAAAAGCCTGTCACGTTCGACGGAGAGGGTATCCAGGCGATAGGTGAGAGTCTGGATCGCTCCTTCCATTTCTGCCATCCGTGTCCCCTGTGACTCGATTGTGCGGACCCGCAGGAGGGTGCGTTCATGCCGCTCCCTCATTTCCTTCATTCTGCTGGTGAAGGTTTCCGGGTACAGAGCCTTGTCCAGGAACTCGCTGTGCGGCGAGAAATCCATCTCGAAGCCGTCGATCGCGTTCTTGAGAGAGTCCAGTTGTGCCGTGCTGACCGCGGCATCGATCTGGGTCCTGAGAACCGCAGCACGATCTTCAAAATCGCGTTTGATTGCGAAGTCGGATTCCTGAGCCGGAACAGTCAGGAAGGGAATGAGGACTATGATAAACGCGAGTGTACAGAGTGCTGAGCGCCCCATTACTTTGTTCCTTCGACAATGTCGGATGACGTAAGCATGCGTGAATTGGACCCGCCGTCGATGAGCTCAATATAAGGCGGGCGGAGATTGAACGCGGGCGACACAAGGCCAGTCGCGCTCACATCAATGGCCGACGATTGCACCAGAGTTCCGGTGCCCTGAGTGAAGACATACACATGTTTGAATCCGGGGCCTGTGATGAAATAGTAGCCCTCGTGATTCCGGATGGCGCGGAGTGTGATGCCCCGTAGTGCCGTAGAATCCGCGAATTCTGCCATCGCCAGCCCGGCCACGGGGAAGGTAAGGGCGTAGCGAACATCTTCAACGGTATTTGCAGCGGTCACCGTGAGCGGACTCTCAACCGGCCAACCGTAGTTCACATGTTCCAGAGTCAGGGAGGAGCAGGCAGGGAGGCCGAACGCGAGTGCTGCCATAGCGAGTATTGCCATGCGTGAGTGCACCAACGGTGTTGTCTCCTTCATATGATGAAAAGTTGAAAAAGTGACAAATGATACAAAGAATCCTACGTTTGTGCAAGCCTGTTGCTTTATTGCACCCATTGGCGTATCTTTCCTCAGGGTTCCTGCCTCACGATAGACCGCAAGCACACACCGGCGCAATATGGGAAAAACCGCAAAAGCTGAAGAGAAAAAATCCGTTCTCATTGTGGAAGACAGCCTTGACTTCTCCAATCTCCTGAAGTTCATCGTCGAAGATGACGGGTACAAAGGTGTCCAGTTCCCCATTGCGGGGGAAGACATCGTCACTGCCGTGAAGGAATTAAAACCCGGGGTCATATTGATGGACCTGGCCCTTCGCCGGAAGGGCGGTCTGGAATTCATCAGCGACCTGCGGAACGATCCGGGAACGAAGGACGTTCCGGTCATCGTGATTACCGGCAGAGATCTGGGGCAACGCGAAGTATTGGATCTACAGTCACGCGGCGTTCGCTACCTCCGGAAGGGACGCGTGGAGATGCACGAGATCAGGCGAGAGATCCGGAATGCCATGCTCGGCAAGAGTGCCGCAGAGGTGCCGGTGAAGGCCAAGCCC
>DAINBR010000097.1:9092-10079 GCA_036732865.1 Bacteroidota bacterium
GGAAAGGACCCCCAAGTGAGAGTCTTCTGCCCTGCTCTGCTCAGCGACAAGTATTTGCCGACGAAGTGCGCGCATCGTGCAGTCAAGGGGGGACAAAACGTGTCGCCGGCGGTGGAGTGGACGGAGGCTCCGGGTGGGGTACAGTCGTTTGCAGTCTCCATGATTGACCGGCATCCCGTTGCGCACAACTGGGTTCACTGGTTTGTGGTCAACATTCCTGCGTCGGCGCGTGCAATTCCTGAATCTGCTTCGGGAATGCACCGGGGGCTTCCCGCTGACAGCTTGGAACTCAGAAATTCCTACGGCGAGAACGGGTACGGAGGGCCGAAACCTCCGCGCGGGTCAGGTGTCCACGAGTATGAAATCACCGTACACGCCCTCGATATCCCTTCGCTCTCGCTCGGGCCCTACGCAACGCTTGCCGAATGTACTGCCGCGATGCACGGACACGTGCTCGCCTCCGCATGCGTCATCGGCACCTTCCAACAATAATTTCCCCCCCCCGCTCAGGCTTTACCCGGCTTGAACACCACACCCTGACTCTTGTGCCCGTTGATCCTCACCGTGATTCCCTCGGTGAACCTCAGGAGCCTCGTGAATCGAAATTCCTCTTCCGCCCGTTGTTCCCGGAGCCACTCCCAATCGATGAATGACAACGGCATCGTAGAATTGACAGTGAAATAGCCCACACGGAACGAGGTGATGTTCTGAAAGAAATGCGAACCCTGTGACGGGGTGATGAACATATCCTTGAATCCCGATTCAATGATGACACACGCACCCGCAATCTGGTCCCACGTCACGGGAATCCCCAGCCACGGATCCATGCTCCCCCAACGGCCGACGCCGATAATCACGTAGGGACGCCGTTCGGTGGTCAGCCGGGCGTTGATTCTGCTGATTTCTTCCGCCACCTCCACACTCTTCGAGCGGTCGAACGTTTGCACGTCGACAACAACAATGTCGAGAATGTTGTCTAAGACACCG
>DAINBR010000098.1:0-10075 GCA_036732865.1 Bacteroidota bacterium
GCGTCGGTTCTTCAGCGAATAGAGATGATACACAACTTCGAATCTCGCCTCGGGGCGATACCGGTCAACAGCGGTCAGATCAATAAGCATGTCGAACGCCAGCTCGGGATCGTCCCGTAACAGCGTGCAGACACTGACAATGGTTTTCGGGTCAACCGTCACGGTGAACTCCCCGCGATACTCCTGCGTTGCTGTGACAACGTTGGGACCGAGAGAAGTGAGCTTTCCCTTTATCTGATCGTTCATGGGGTCGGCCCGGCGTTTTGCGACGAGGCACGCCTGGGGCTCAGTCCGAACGTGCGTTCGCGCTCGATCTTTTTCTGGAGTTCCATCAGCGATAGCAGCAAGGCTTCAGGGCGGGGGGGACAACCCGCGACGAAGATGTCAACGGGCATGAATTGGTCAATCCCCTGCACCACCGGATAGGAGCGGAACATCCCCCCCGAAGAAGCGCATGCGCCCATCGAAATGACCCATTTGGGTTCCGGCATTTGATCGTAGATCTTGCGCACGACCTTCGCCATTTTGTACGTCACGGTCCCTGCGACAATCATCACGTCACACTGACGCGGGGTGAACCGCATGACCTCGGAACCGAACCGGGAGATGTCAAAACGGGGGGATGCAGTCGCCATCATTTCGATGGCACAGCAGGAAATCCCCATCGGCATCGGCCAGAGGGAATTCTTGCGGGCCCACGCGATGACGTCGTCGAGGCGTGCCGTCAGAAAACCATCAGTATGCAACGTCTCCAGTCCCATTGCCTTCTCCATGCTACCGCCAGTCCATCCCGCCTTTGCGCCACTCGTAGGCCAGGCCTAACACAAGAATAAGGAGGAACACTCCCATACCGAGTATGCCTGCGAGATCAAGTCTCCTGAAAACAACAGCCCAGGGATACAGGAAGACAATTTCGATGTCGAACACGATGAAGAGCATAGCCACGAGATAGAACTTCACCGAGAATCGCTCGCGGGCTGTGCGGATCGGTTCCATGCCGCTTTCGTAGGTCGAGAGCTTCTCTTCTGTCGGCCTGCGTGGCCCGAGCCATTTGTTGATATTCGTGAAGATGATCCCGGCGAAGACGCCAATCAGGAGCATGATCACGATGGGGATATACTGTTCGATCATTCCCGCTATTCCAAACACCGTGAGAGGGGGGAAAGTTTGAAGCGCGTGCCCGGCTGAAAGCGCGTCGGGCACGGTCAAGTGGTAAAAGTTACCGAAAAGAGGCTAGAATGTCAACGTGGTCAGGTGATCCCCTCGTACATGCCATTGATAATAGTAGCATACCGCTCCTCGACCACTTTCCTGCGGATTTTCTGCGTTGGGGTCAGCTCCCCTTCTTCTATGGAGAACTGTTTTTCCAGAAGCGTGAAGCGCCGCACCCGCTCATAGTTCGCCAGGTCCCGCTGGATCTTATTGATTTCTTTGTCCATCAACTCATTGATAAGCGGATCGCGGGCAAGGTCCGTGTTCGTAGCGTATGAAATGTTATGGCTGTCGGCGAATTCGCAAAGTGCATCAAAATCTGGTACGATCAAGGCGGTTAAGAACATGCGGCGGTCACCGATGAGCATGAACTGCTCGATGTATTTGCTCGAAAGGAACAGATTTTCGATGGGTTGGGGGGCGATATTTTTCCCGCCCGAACTGACGAAAAGATGCTTTTTCCGGTCCGTAATATGGAGGAATCCCTCAGGATCAAGAAAACCAATATCCCCGGTGTGGAGCCAACCCTCGTCATTGATGGACTGACGGGTGGCCTCGGGGTTGTTCCAGTATCCTTTCATGATATTCGGACCGCGGGCAAGGATTTCACCGTCCGGGGCAATCCTGACCTCGACGCCGGGGACTGCGGGCCCGACGGAGCCGAATTTGTAGTCGTGCAGACGGTTCACGCAGATGACCGGGGAGCTTTCCGTGAGTCCGTAGCCTTCAATGATCTTAATCCCGACAGCGTCGAAAAACTCGCCGAATTCCTTGCCGAGGGCAGCACCTCCCGAGACGAAGAACTTCATGCGCCCGCCCGTCTTTTCGCGGAGCTTGCTATACACCAGGCGGTCGGCGATGGCGTGACGCAGCTTCAGGCCCGCACCAACGTTTCCCCGTTTGTGCGCCTCTGCGAACGTCCGGCCCACGTCGATAGCCCAATGGAAGATCTTCCTTTTTAGCGGCGAGCTCGCGTCGATCTGCTTCATGACACGGCTGTGGATCCGTTCAAAGAGCCGGGGGACGGTGGTAATGATCGTTGGCCGCACTTCCAGCATATTGTCTCGAACAGTTTCCACACTTTCAGCGTATGCAATCGTTGTACCGCACGACATCCCCGTGTAGTATCCAGCCATTCGTTCGAACGAATGACTCAGGGGGAGAAACGACAGCATGATGTCTGATTCTCCGAAATCTATGACCTGCGCCGCCGCCTTGATATTTGAGACGAGGTTGTGATGGGTGAGCATGACCCCTTTGGGATTTCCAGTCGTGCCCGAAGTATAGATAAGGGTCAGCAGGTCATCAGGTTTCACCGTTGCCATCGATGTGGTGAGCAGATCGGGCTGTTCTTTCCGCAGTGCCTTGCCCATGTCCATGACCGCAGAGAACGAGACGGTGTCCGGTTCGGGGATGGGCCCCTTCTCCGCGATGAGGATGACCTTTTCCAGCGTGGTGACCTCCGGATACACCCGCATAACCTTGTTGAGCTGAAATTGGTTGGAGACGATAGCGATCTTCACGCCGGCATCGTTGAAGATAAATTCGATCTGCTTTGCCGTCATCGTGGGGTAGACAGGGACATCGATTGCCCCCAAAGAAACGATCGCAATATCGCTGATAACCCATTCCGGCCGGTTTTCCGCGATGATGGCCACGCGGTCGCCGCGCTTGACACCGAGCGACGCCAGTCCGAACGCGAACTGCTCGACGCGGCTTCGGACGTCTCTGTAGCTGATTCCCCGGTATGTGTCATCCACTTTGTGCAAGAGAAGCGGACGGTGTTCGCCTGAGAACTTGTCGGTCAGGCGCCAGAACATTTCGGGGATGGTGGAGAAATCAACGGCGACGGACATGGGGTGTTCCTGGCTTAACGGGGATGTCAAGAGTCGAAGTGCCCAATGATAGCTCCGCGGAAGGTGAAAAGCAAGGAATCAATTGAAGCGAGACCAAATATTCTCGCGCGGCGCATGCTCGAGGAAAACCGTGCAGAAAAATTCTTCTGACAAAACTTCAGCATTGACATAGACATCGGGCACTCGCCGAAAATTTAACTTGACTTCTCTACGACAACATGCTATATTTTTCGCCACGACTGAACGGTTGTTCGCCTTCTATAGCAGCCGAATGTCGGAAGTCCTTACTGTTCATTATTGTACACGCCTTGCCGGGGACCTGGAACTTGGCAGGAGGGACGGACAACTGGAGACTCGCCGAGTTCTCACGGCAAGAACCCCACAACCTCGGCGAACCACACTGATGATGTAGAGCGGTCGAAAGACACGCCCCGGAACCTTCCGGCGGCCTGTCATGTTTCTTGGACTGTGTTACCAGACATAGAATTCTATGACGGAGTTCACAAGCATGCCCCGCAAGGACACAACCACAGGAGTCTCCACACAACAGCAGACCTCTACACCCCGGCCGGAAGAGAGTCCGGTGGTGATGAATGAAGCTGTGATGGACCTTGCATTGGATTGCCGCGACTACTACGGCGACAACGAACTCGCAGGGGATGTGCTGCGGTCGAAGTACCTCGCGCCGAGCGAACAGGGCCCGATGCACATGTGGAACCGTATTGCCCGCGCGGTATCATCAGTGGAAAAGGTGGACCAGGAATACTGGCACAACCGGTTCCTGGAAATTCTTTTTGACTTCACGTTCGTTCCCGGAGGCCGCGTCATGCACGGCGCGGGCCGTGAGGATGCCAGACGCCGTCCCACCCTTTCCAACTGTTACGTCATTCCCATCCAGGAAGACAGCCTCGAGGGCATCTATCAGTGCATTGCAGAGTCCGCCATGGTATACCGTACCGGGGGCGGCGTCGGCACCGATCTTTCCGCACTCCGTCCGGAGGGTGCGCCGGTCAATGCGACCATAGACCACTCGCCGGGTGCGACCGCCTTCATGAACCTCTTCAGTGAAAGCACCAACACGGTATCGCAGGCGGGCCGGCGCGGCGCGCTGATGCTGACAATGCGCGTCGATCATCCGGACATTGAGCACTTCATCACGATCAAGAACGACCCGCGGCGGCTCAAAGTGCAGTATGCGAATATCAGCGTGCTGATCACGCACGAATTCATGCATGCGGTAAGCGCTGACAGTCCTTTCAACCTCCGCTGGAACGGCAAAACCTACCGCACGGTCAACGCCCGCGAACTGTGGCACAAGATTATCAAGAACGCACACGCATCCGCGGAGCCGGGGATCATTTTCTGGGATACGATGCGGGATTACCACAATGTGGAGTATGCCAATCCACTTGCCAGCACAAACCCGTGTGGCGAACAACCCCTGGCAGCGTATACTGCCTGCAATCTCGGCAACATCAACCTGTCAAAATTCGTCGATGCGGAGGGGAAATTCGAATATGAGCGCCTGGCGGACGTCACCCGTGTCGCCACCCGTTTCATGGATGATATCATTGATTACAACATGAACAACCATGCGCTCGAGAAGATCAGAAAGGCTGTTGCATCCGACCGGCGTATCGGACTCGGAATTACCGGCCTTGCCGATGCTCTCCTGCTCATGAAGATCCGCTATGATTCACCGGAAGCTCTTGATGCTACAGACCGCATCATGAAGACCATCAGAGACGAGGCGTACCGGACATCCATCGCTCTGGGACGCGAAAAAGGGGTCTTCCCCCTCTTTGATTGGGGAGGGTATTCCAGTAGCAAATTTGTGGAAACCCTTCCGGCCGACATCCGCGAAGAAATCAAGAATCATGGCATCCGGAACAGCACGGTCCTCACCGTCCCTCCCGTCGGCACCGGCTCCATTGTGGCACAAACCAGCTCGGGCATTGAGCCGATTTTCTGCACCAGCTACCGGCGTCGCGTCAAGAACGCTGACGGCGAATCGTTCTCCGAGTACAAAGTCTACCACCCCCTGGTCAAGAGGCTCTTCGGCGACGACGTGAATCTTCCGGAGTACATGGTGACCGCCCACGATATCGATCCGTTCTTCCGTGTGAAGATGCAGGGCGTGATCCAGAAATACGTGGACAGCAGCATTTCCTCCACCGTGAACCTCGCGGAGAACGTCACTGTGGACACGGTCGCAGACATCTACATGGCTGCATACAAGGCCGGTCTCAAGGGGATCACGGTCTACCGCGAAGGGAGCAGAGAAGGAATACTGCAGACGGAAGACTACGCAAAGAAGCAGTCTGCCGCTCCTGCATCCCGGTCCGAGGCAAGACACGCGAAAAGTCCGCGTCAGCGTCCCCACCGCACCGTCGGTATCACTGAACGCGTAAAGACCGGCGAAGGCTACCTCTACGTTACCATCAATGAGGACGAAGAAGGTCTGTGCGAGGTATTCACGACGATCGGGAAGGCCGGGGGGAACGCCGCCGCCCAATCTGAAGCCATCAGCAGATTGATATCATTGGCACTCCGGTCGGGCGTGCAGCCCCGTGAGATTGTGAAGCAACTCAAGGGCATTTCCGGTCCAACGCCGGTGTGGGATGGCCAGGGGGGACAGGTATTTTCGACTCCGGATGCAATCGGCAAAGTCCTCGAACGTTACCTGGACAGCCGGGACGAGAGCCTCTCCACCATACTCGCACGGAAGCCAGCCGCGGGCAAGGCCACCCCGCATACGCATGCGTCCCCTGCACATCAGGTGACGAACATGACCTGCCCGGAATGCGGCAGCAACGTGGAGCACGTCACGGGATGCGTGGTGTGCTACAATTGCGGATGGAGCAAGTGCTGAGGCACAAACCGTCCTCAGCACACAAGAAGCTCGGATCAATGGAACAAAAAACCCCTGTCGATGAGTATCGGCAGGGGTTTTGCATTTCAAGGCGTCCATCCCGGAGATGGACGTTGTGTATCAGAGAATCTTCTTTACCGCCATCTCAAAGTCCGCCTCTTCCATAGATCCCACGGCTTTCGACACAATATTGCCCTTGCGGTCCACGAAGAAGGTCGTCGGAATTCCTTCGATACCACCGTACGCCTCCACCTCAGTCTCCCCACCCACGACAATGGGGTAGGAGATCGGATTCTTGGCGAGGTAGGGCTTCAGATCTTTCCATCCGCCACGGTCGAGAGAGATACCCACAATTTCCAGTCCCTTGGTCTTGTACTTTTCGTATACCTTGATCATGCCGGGGATTTCGCGGCGGCAAGGACCACACCAGGTTGCCCAAAAATTCACAACAACGGCCTTGCCTGCGAGCTGTTTAAGCTCGACAACCTTCCCATCCATCGTTGACAGCTTGAAATTCGGTGCGGGATCGGCCGCCACCGCCAGCGAAGCAACCACAAGGCTGAGTATCAGGAAAACCATCATACGCATCGATCTATTCATTGTCTCCTCTTCGATAAAAGTACGAGAAATCTGTCAATGACCGACAACTCCATGTGTACAGTATCACCCGCGCCTCGGGTGCTGTGACAACGACTCTGCGGTTCCAGCATCAACAATTCTGCGTGAGCTGCAATGACAATTCCGCGAGTGCAGTATTAACAGTTTTACGGTAGCGGCCGTTCCCTGTCCCCGCGTGCTGCGCTTCTGGGTGCCCAATGCCGGAGAAACACGAGGACTTTTTCTTCGTTGTACCCTTTTCCCTCCTCGAGCACCCCGGGACTTTCTGTAACATAAAATACAAATGAAGGATCGTGGATGCAAGGAATGATTGCGTGCGAGTGAGGGACGGGCTTATTCGTACCGCAGGGATTCGACCGGATCGGTGGAGGCCGCCCGCCGGGCCGGGAAGACTCCTGCGATCAGTCCGATAAGGGCGAGAATGGAGGCGGTCAGCAGCATCGTCCCCAGCGAGAAGACCGGCCGTCCGAAAAACTGCATCACCCCGTCGTTGCTCGGAAGTGTGCGCACAACCGATACCACACCCCAGCAAAACAGCATGCCCAGCACCCCGCCGATGAATGCAATCAATAGCGCCTCCAGGATGAACTGCGCCAGGATTTGGCTCCTCTTGGCTCCCACCGCCAACCGGATGCCGATCTCTCTCGTCCTTTCCTTCACGACCACGTACATCACGTTGGCCACGCCGACACCCGCGATGAGCAGCGTCAGGAACCCGACACCGAACAGGAATATTGTCACGCCCAGCGTAATCTTCCGGTTCATCTTCGCGTTTTCGATGAAATCCCAGATGAACAACGTCCTTTCATCGGCTGGATTGAAGTGGTATTTGCGCGCGAGCACCCGGAAGATTTCGCGCTTTACTTCCTCCTGAAGTTGAGGGGCGAGGGGATGCACGACGATCGAATTGACGTGTGTGCGGCCGTACATCGTCCGCATAGTGGAATGCGGCATGATTGCCCGGCGTGAATCTGGCCCGTTGTTCATGCTTGTTTGTATCTTGTCCTGCAACAGCCCGACGACGGTGAACGGAGTGGTCTCCAGCATAAGGGTCCGGCCGATCGGATCCTGGTCGCCGAACAGGTCTTTTGCGATCTTCACCCCGAGCACGAGAACGCGGCGTTGCTGCGTCACATCGGCATTGTTCAGGAAGCGTCCGCCGGCGGCGGGATACATCCGGCGCATTTCCTCGAAGTTCGGATTAACTCCTTCGCACTCCGTGTTCATGGAATTGCGTCCGTTGGTGAGCCGCACAGTCGCGCGGTATTGGGGACTGACCACGTCGATTGCGGGGATGGCCTGCCGGAGCAGCTCGGCGTCTTCCTCCTCGAGCCGAATGGGCCGTCCTTTCGGCACGCCCTCAAAGGGCATCCCGGTCTCCCCGCCATAGAGAATCATGATCTCGTTTCCGGCGTTGAGCAAGCCATTGGTCATCTGCCTGCCGAGTCCCTCGCCGAAGGACAGGAGCAGCACCACAGCGATCGTTCCCCACGTAATCGAGAGGATCGTCAGGAACGCACGCGTGCGCTGGGTATTGAGATCCTTGAGAAAGTCTATGACGAGTTCGCGCCACATACAGATCCGGGTCCGGGGTTCAGGTAAACAGCTATCCGCTGCGGAGACAGTCGACCACATTCAAGTTTGCAGCCCGGCGCGCAGGGAGGAGACCCGCGCTCAGGCTCACCACGGCAAGCACGGCGACAGTTGCAAGGGCAACTTCACTTGAAAATTCCGGTGTGCCGACAAATTCCTTGATGGGAACATACTGCATCGCCTTCACGATGAGCGCGGCAATGCCGAATCCGACGAGAGATCCGAATGCGACTATCAGAATCGACTCAGAAAAGAACTGAAAGAGGATGTCGCGTTTGCGGGCACCGACGGCCCGTTTGACGCCGATCTCCCGTGTCCGTTCCTGAACAACGATATACATGATGTTAGCGACCCCCAAACCGCCGACCGCAAGGGTGAAGCTGCCGATCAGTCCCATGAAGATGTTGAAGGCGAGGAAGAAGACAAAGACAAATTTATCGAATTCCGCCGTATCCCATATCCATATGGCATCCTTGTCTGTCGGATCGAACCTGTACTTGCGTCCGAGGACGGTCCGCACGCTGCTGACAGTTTCCACCGAGTGCCGCGGATCTTTCGACGTGAAGATAATGTTGTTGAGCCGGTTCGCTCCGAACACGGAGGCAAAGGTCGACGATGGGATGAAGATCCTGTCCTGGTCCCGCCGGTTGTAGGACGAGTTTTGCGTCTTCTTCTGCATCACGCCGATCACCGTGAACGGGACGGTCCCGACGTAAATCAGCCGCCCGATGGCTTGAGTGTCGCCGAACAACAGCCTCTTGATGTCATTACCCAGCACCGCCACGCGCTTCCTGTCGCGCACGTCCGGATCGTTGATGAATCTCCCGCCCTGTTCGGGGATGATGTTGCGGATGTCGCCATAGACCGGGACGACTCCGGAGATGAGAGGGGTCGTGATGTTCTCTCCGACCCGGACTGGCGTCTCGTTCTGACTGTACTCGGGGCTGATGCGGTCGATCCCCGACACCTGTGACGTAAGCAGGTGAACATCATCTTCGCGGAGGCTCATTGGCCGGCCGACACCGAATCCTTCAAACGTTTTTGTTGTCCGCCCCGGGAACATAATGGCCACACTCTCGCCGATCCCGTGCATATTGATGGAGAGCTGGCGCTTGAATCCCATGCCAAACGCGAGAAGCACGATTATCGCCACCGTTCCCCAGACGATGCCAAAGACCGTAAGTGTGGTACGCAGTTTTTGCGCGGCCAGGTCCCGCACGAATTCGCGCAGCGTGGTGGTCAGACCGTTCATTCGATCTTCTTCACCGGTTTTTCGAACACTTCGTCGCCCTCCTTCAGCCCGCCTGTCACTTCGACCTTGATGGCGTCACTCAAGCCTGTCGTGATCACCTTCTCTTCCTCCTTTCCGGAGGCGAGGGGAACCTTGACGAATGCCGAGTCATTGCGGAATGTTACCACCCGTTCGGGGATGGTCAGCACGCTGTCTTTCTTCTGAATGATGATGCTGGCATTCGCGGAATAGCCCGCGCGGAGAGTCGTGTTCGTTCCTCCGGGTACAGAGATCTCAATCGGGAAGACCGTGGCATTTTCTTTCTTTTCCGCTTTGAGCGAAATCTTGTAGAGTGTGCCGGTGATCTTGTCGGTCGGCAAGGCACCGACCTTCAGTTCCGCGATCATTCCTTCCCGCAACTTGCCGACATCGATTTCATCCACCGTCCCTTTGAATATCAACCGTTCCATGTTGGCCATTTTCATCAGCACAGTCCCCTCCTGATAGGACGTCAACGGGGTGACGGGGTCTCCCACTTCCACCGTTTTGCTGAGCACGAATCCCTCGATGGGCGCCTTGATGATCGACTCGATTTCGGTGTTCTCAATACGTATCCTGCCGCTCTCCAGCAATGCCAACCGTTCTTTCGCAAGGCTATGCTGTAACTGACCTTCATCATACTGGCGTTCGAAG
>DAINBR010000099.1:0-10073 GCA_036732865.1 Bacteroidota bacterium
CGGTTCTGTCAAACCCTCCACCGGTCAATGCGACGGATGCAGAGCCCACCTTTTTTGAGGTCAGCCATGCATCGTAGGCTACCTGCCCCCCGCTGGTATTTGTGATGGCCAGCGTCCAGGTGCCGGTCTTGGGCACATTCGTGGTTGCGTCATGGACGTAGAGGTATACCTCCCTCTCCGAATTCAGAGCGCTCGTGATATTCTGGAGCGTGATGGTCCCATCAGTGGTGACCGGGCCGTCACCGAATTCCCCGGCGCCGCGCGTGTACGTGATCCCGGTCGGCGACGTGACCATGGTTGAGACACTCGGGCTACCTGCAAACCAGGCATCAAAACTGAAAGAGTCGTTGTCTGTGCCTGCAGTCGGCGTGTACGTAGGCACCGTGAATGTGAATGTCGTCATTCCGGCGGCGGGAATTGTCCCCGCAATGTGAATCGGCTGGTCCCCTTCGTTGCCGGCGGAGACTACAACCACTTGCCCGGGCGTACTCACCCACGTGTCCATGGCGACCTCATACGACCTGCTCCCGTCATGGGGACCTCCCTGGCCGCCGATGCTGTAGTTGATCACAACGGGTTTGCCGAGAGCACCGGCCTTTGCCTGTGCATAAGTCATTCCGTCGATCATTTGTGATTCGGAGAAGGAATTGTCCCCGCCTTTAACCACGATAATATCCGCCATAGGGGCCATGCCGGCGTATTTGCCTCCGAACGTGCCCCCATTCCCCGCGGCCGTTCCAGCCACGTGCGTGCCATGGCCGTTCGTGTCTTTTTCACGCACGAATCCCGCTGGCGACCCGTCAATTTCGTCATCGATCTGGGCCTTCGTATATTCCACGCCGTACCCCAAACCGGATGGTGACATCTCCCCTGCCGTCGGGGTGAGCGTTTGATCCCAGATGAACAGAATGCGGGTCTTCGTGCCGTCTCCGGGCATGCAGAAATCACCGTGCTTCCAATCAATGCCGGTATCATAGATGACCACGATGGCACCCTGCCCCATGTAGGCTGTGCTGTTGACCAATCCGCCGTGGAGAAGAGAGGCTCCGGTCTCGGGTATGCTGACATCGTTTACCGGATAATTCACGCTGCCCGGATCCAGATACTGCACTTCGGGCATACCGGCAAGCCGCTCGATGTCGCGCGGCGTGATCCGCGCAGTAACGAATTGAGGGAAGACACTATTGACATGAACGCCGGCGGCACGAATAGCATCGGGGTTTGCTGTGTAGATGATAGCATCATAGGGACTGCCGGTCTGGAGGGCACCCTCCATGTGTGGCCGGCCGGTGAGTGCTTGCTGGAAAAACGGATGGAGCTTCTGAGCGGCCGGTCCTCCCGGTGCACCCGCCAGGAGAATTGCCGCGCAACAGGTGAGGAGAAATCCACCCGCCAGCAACCGTCGCAAAGCGCTCATGTGTGTAGCCTTTCGGAATGTATGGGGAGATATCATTTGTGAAGTTGATTCTTGCCGCCCTCATCCACGGAGCGGACAGAGGGAAGAGAGAGGAGCGTACGGAGCTGGTCCTTCGAAACGCGGGCTGTCACGACGTCACCGAATGCGCTCTGCACTTTGATCCCCTGAGCCCGGATTTCATCGGGACTGTTCGAGCGTATGATCACGCCATATTCCTTCGTCCCGTCGGCTCCCACCGTGACGTCATACAATTCGTCTGGCACTGACTGTTCGGTCAGCAGCGCCAGCAGACCGGGCGTGAGTTTTGCTTTCTCTGCAGAACTCAATTCTCGGGATCCGCAGCAGGACATGGCAAACACCAGAAGGAGAATCGCGGGAAATCGCAGCATGTGGCCCTCCGGAGAAAGTTTATGGTCGTAGGATACTGAATCATTCTGCCAGACACAAGCGCCCGGGGATCACCGGCGTGAAAGCTCGCGACGCAAAAAATCGGCTGTCGCGGATTCCGCAACTCCGGCGATTTCTTCCGGTGGACCTTCAGCCACAATCCTCCCTCCTGCCGCTCCTCCACCCGGACCCATGTCAATAACCCAATCGGCCATCTTGATGACGTCGAGGTTGTGTTCGATGACGATAACCGTGTTGCCCTTCTCCACAAGGCGGTTCAGAACTCCGAGCAGCATCCGGACATCCTCAAAGTGCAGACCCGTGGTGGGTTCATCCAGAATGTACAGTGTGTTTCCTGTCCCTACCTTGGAAAGCTCCGTCGACAGCTTGATGCGCTGGGCTTCACCCCCGCTCAGTGTCGTGGCCTGCTGCCCGATCCGGATGTACCCGAGGCCGACATGGAACAGGGTTTGAAGCTTACGCTGTATGGAAGGGATATCCTGGAAAAACGGGAGCGCTTCGGCGACTGTCATTTCAAGAACGTCCGCAATAGACTTGCCCTTGAAGACGACTTGCAGCGTTTCCCGGTTGTAACGGCGCCCCTTGCACACATCGCACTGAACATATACATCGGGCAAAAAGTTCATTTCAATCCTGCGTACCCCGTCACCTTCACAGCGATCGCACCGACCGCCCTTCACGTTGAAACTGAACCTCCCTGGCTTGTAGCCGCGGATCTTCGCTTCCGGCAGCTGTGCAAAGAGATCGCGCACTGGTGCAAAGAGTCCGGTGTAGGTGGCCGGGTTCGAACGTGGTGTTCGCCCGATGGGCGACTGATCGATGTCAATCACCTTGTCAATCTCTTCAATGCCGCGCACTTTGGTGTAGGGAAGCGGCACCGCCTTTGCCCTGTAGAACTTCCGCGCGAGGAGACGGTACAGCGTCTCATCGACAAGCGAAGACTTGCCGGACCCGCTGACACCGGTGACCGCAATGAATACACCAAGAGGGATGCGGGCGGTCACCTGACGGAGGTTATTGCCTGAAGCACCCTCGAGAACTATGGCCTTGCCGTTTCCCCTCCGGCGCTCGCCCGGGAGCGCAATCCGCTTCCGCCCTTGAAGGTAGTGTGCGGTGTACGATATAGGTTCGAAACCCTGGTCGTTTATCCTGAGCGTGTCGTTTCTCAACGCCAGGCCGCCGGGGGGTCCCGCCGTCACCAGAGCTCCACCATGTTCACCCGCACCGGGCCCGAGGTCAATGACATAATCCGCGCTCTCGATCATTTCCCGGTCATGCTCCACGACAATCAGTGTATTTCCCAGGTCACGAAGGTACTTAAGGGATTCAATGAGCTTGCGATTGTCGCGCTGGTGCAGGCCGATGCTCGGTTCGTCCAGGATATACAGCACCCCGACAAGCTGGGAACCGATTTGCGTCGCGAGTCTGATCCGCTGTCCTTCCCCTCCGGACAGCGTACGGGCCGAGCGATCGAGTGTCAGGTACTCTAGTCCGACGTTCACAAGAAATTGCAGTCGTTCTGAAATTTCCTTGATCACTGGCCGGGCAATGGTCGTCAGACGTTCATTCAACCTGATAGACCGGAACAACGCGAGCGCGTCATTGATCGGCAGTTGAACGATGTGGCTGATTGCGTGAAGCTCACCGGTGACCTCGTCGTGCAGCTTGACGGCAAGGTTCTCGCGCTTCAGCCGCCCGCCTTTGCATTCCCCGCATGCTGTGGTATTCATGTAGGCCTCGACCCACTCCCTGATCGTGTTCGACGAGGTCTCGGCATAGTAGTGTCTGAGGGTCTCGAGGATGCCACCGAAGCGGTGCGTGTACGTCACCGTGCGACCGCTGGAGTAGGTGTACTCGACGGCAAACCGTTCATCCGCGCTGCCATGGAGCAGCACTTCGCGGGCTCTCTTTGACATCTTCCTGATAGGGAGATCAAAATCAAATCCGTACTTCTTCCCCACCGCGCGAATCTGGTTGAAAACCCATGTCTGTCTGGGTTTTCCAAGCGGAGCGAGACCTTCCTGGTTGATCGACAGAGAATCATCCGGAATGATCAAATTGACGTCCAGCTCCTTTACTTCGCCCAGACCGTTGCATGCGGGACAAGCGCCATAAGGCGAATTGAAGGAGAAAGCGTTGGGCGCGGGATCTTCGTAGCTGATGTCGCAGACCGGACAGGCGAGATGACGGCTAAACATGGTTTCTGCGTGAACGCCGCCGGGGGCCGGGACAGCCCGCCGTTTCTTCCTGGCGGCGGCCGGTGCGGACACATCCGCAGTTTCGATTTCCGGGCTCATGATCATTACCCCGTTGCCGAAGCGAAGCGCAACCTCGACAGAATCCGCTATCCTGCTCCGCGCTTCGCTGCGCACCACGAGCCGGTCGACCACGATTTCGATGTCGTGTACCTTGTAACGGTCCGCCTGCAGCCCCTTGGCCAGTTCATGAACCACGCCGTCAATGCGGACCCGGATGAAGCCGTCACGACTGATTTCCTCCAGCAGCTCGCGGTAGTGTCCTTTCCGCCCGCGCACGACGGGTGCGAGAATCAGCACCCGGGTCCCCCCGGGGAGTTTCATGATGCTGTCAATAATCTGGTCCGTGCTCTGCTTCTGGACAGGTCCGCCGCATTTCCAGCAATATTGGGTGCCCGCCCGGGCATAAAGGAGGCGGAGATAGTCGTAGATCTCCGTCACCGTGCCGACAGTGGAGCGTGGGTTATGGCTGACAGTCTTCTGTTCAATAGAAATCGCCGGACTGAGCCCTTCGATGTAGTCCACATCCGGCCGTTCCATGACATCCAGAAACTGCCGGGCGTAGGCGGAGAGGCTGTCGACGAAGCGCCGCTGGCCTTCGGCATAGATGGTATCAAAAGCGAGGCTGGATTTGCCGGAACCTGACAGTCCGGTGATCACGACCAGGCGGTCGCGGGGGATGTCGACATCAATCCCCTTGAGATTGTGTTCCCGGGCGCCGCGGATGACAATCTGCTCTAGAGCATCGGTCCCGGGCTCGTGTGACATGGGCTGCGAATTCTTGACCATTGTAGAAGAAAGAATGTACCACAATGGGGATCGAATTTCAACCCGCTAGATCAATGAACCCGCTCGCGTTTGCTGAGGTATTCGATAAGCGCGACATCAAAAGGAGTGCGGGTGTCGAGGAGGACGTAGTCGATGTGATGCTCCCGGCATTCGCGCTTGTAACGCTCGATGAAGCCCCGGAAGGCTTCACCGTAGCCTTTGCGGATATGCCAGGGTTGGGTGGCGAGTATTTCCGCCGTTTCAAGGTCGCGGAATGTGGCATCGTGGTCGAACGCGAAGCTCCGTTCCAGAGGATCGAGCACGTGCATGACGATCACTTCGTTCTTCTTGTGACGGAAATGCTTGAGGGCGGCGATCACCTGATCGGGCTCATCCAACAGATCACTGAGGATGATCACCAGTCCCCTCCGCCGTATGCGTTCCGCCACGAGGTGCAGCGACCTCCCGGCTGCCGTTCCTTTTCCCCCGGAGATCTGCTGCAACGTCAGCAACAACTGCTTGAGATACGGTCTGGTCGCATGCGGCGGGAGGAACGATGTTATGGATTCGTCAAATGTGGCCAGGCCCACCGCGTCCTGCTGCTTCACCATCATGTAGGCCAGGGATGCGGCGAGATACGAGGCGTATTCAAGTTTCGGCATCTGGCCCGCGGACGCGTAGGTCATGGACTTGCTGGTATCCAGGATCAGGTACGCCTTGAGGTTGGTTTCTTCTTCGTACTGCTTTATGTAGAACCGGTCGGTTCGGCCGTAAATCTTCCAATCCACGTGCCGGATTTCATCGCCGGGCAGATAGGGACGATGCTCTGCGAACTCCACGCTGAACCCGTGATACGGGCTGCGGTGCAATCCCGCAATGAAGCCTTCCACCACGAGACGGGCGCGGAGCTCCATGTTTGCCAGGGTCGAAACCACCTGCGGCAACAGGTATTTTCTGTAGTCATCCTGCATGGCGTACTCTTACCGTCGATTCCCCGCACGCCGGGACGCCGGTAGGCTAGTGAGGCTTGGTCGCGACCTGCGGCTTCGCCGGAGCCGGGGGAAGAAGCTCTTCTGGCTTCTTTCCCAGCGTATTCAACTCGTATTGTGCCGAGGTCGCCAGTTCTGCATCGGGGAAACGTTCCAGGAAGCGCTGGTATGCGGCCTTTGCGCTGTCCAGCATGTTCAGGTTGTTGTTGTAGATATACCCGATCATGAACATCGCCGTCTGTGCCTTCGGCGTGGACGGAAATGCCGTCACGTACCGGCGGAACGCATCAACCGCCTTCTCTGGATTGTTCATCACACCGGCCTGCAATTCCGCAACCTTGAACAATGCCTGTTCCGCTTCGGGCGATCCTGGGTGTTCCTCGAAGACCTTTTCGTACTCGGAGATCACCGGAGCAAACACCTCGTGCACGTCGGCCTTCGTGCCAAGGCTGTCGATCATGTGTTGGGCGCGTTGCTGAGTCTCCTGCGCCTGCTGCAACAGCTCCGGCGCGGTTTTCGTGCTGCACCCGATACATGTCAGCAGCGTGAAGGTGAGAAGAACGACTGGATACTTCATGGATCACCTCACTTGAGAATGGCAGGTTGCTGAAATTGCTCCTCTTTGTCAACCTAGGGAAAGTCACACTGAACTGCAACGACACGATCACACACTGCCCTCTTCTCTCACCATCACTGCGGCAAAAAAGCCGTCTGTGCCGGTGCGGTGCGGATAGAGCTGGAGATAGGGCGACGATCGATCAACGGCAATTCCCCAGCGCGTCAGGATCTCCGCAGAAGACTGCAGCGAAAATTCCGGATGTCCGGCGAGAAACCGCGACACGACATCTTCGTTCTCCTTCTGGATCAGCGTGCATGTGGAATACACAAGCCGTCCTCCCGGCATCACCAGAGCCGCCCCGGCATCCAACAGCTGCCCCTGCCGCGCATTGAGTTGTACCGAACGTTCTTCGGTATATGTGTCTTTGAGCGACGGGTTGCGCCTGACCGTGCCGATCGCCGAACAGGGAGCATCTACCAGCACCGCGTGCGCTTTCCCCCGCAATCGGGCAATGGCGTGACTGTCACGTTGTGCCGACAGGACCATCTGCGCGTTTGCACCTGCCCTCGCCGCGCGTTCCGCAAGTTGCCGGAGCCTGCGGTCGTCGACATCGATTGCGACCAGCCTGCCCCGGTTCTGCATGAGCGCGGCGAGATGGAGAGTCTTTCCCCCGCCCCCTGCACAAGCGTCAATCACCGTCATCCCGGGCTGAGGATGCACCAGTAGCGAGAGGAGCTGGCTTCCTTCATCCTGCATTTCAAACATCCCGTCGCGGTATGGCCGGAGGTTCTCCAGCGTGAGTCGTTTCGACAGCACCAGCGCGAACGGCGAACAGGTGCCCTTTACGGAATCCACCCCGGCAGCGGCAAGAAGCTGCCTGCATTGATCAACAGTCCCCTTGAGCGTGTTCACGCGGATGGCAAGCGGGGCCTGTCTATTCAGCGACGCTGCCAGCTCCTCCGCTTCTTCTGCCCCCATCCGCTCGATCCATTCACGAATGATGCTATCGGGAAAAGAATGGACCATGGCGATGCGTGTAAGGGGCGAGCCAAGCAGGTCGGCGGGGATCCGGCAGGCCAACAGTATCTCAGGGAATTCGGGCGGCAACTTGCCGGCAAGCGAAGAAGAAATGTACTCTGCCAGAGCGGCGGATGTCTCGGCAGCACCACCAGGCTCTACGTGCATCTCGTGCGCTGCCACCAGCAGGGAGGACAACTCCGGCGGTGTGAAATCGACGGGGACCGGGAGCTGACGGCATGCGATCTGCACGAGCTGATCCAGCTGGCGGCCGTGACGGAGAGTGCCGTACACCATACGCGAGATCTCGCGGCGGTCACGGGCGCCAAGGTACCGGCGCTCACGGAAGTAGTCTGCCATCACTCCGTCAGCCGGCCGATGGCCTCCGCGAATACGGCTCAACGCTTCGGCTGCATGCCCCAGGAGAGAGGATGGTTTCACGCTTCAACAACGGGCGTTCGCATTGAGGAGAGCTGGTAGGCGCGGGCCATGCGGGGCGTGTTGAAGGCTATACCGATTTCACCGTGGGGGTTGAGTGCAATGATGCCGCCGTAACCCCGGGTCTTTTTTTCGAGAATCCTGAGGGCGTCGTGCACCGCCTCCATGGGAGTCATACGCTTCAGCTCCATCAGATCGACCACTGTCTTGGCCATGACCACCTTGATCATCGCTTCACCCCAACCGGAAGTGGACACCGCGCCGATGCTGTTGTCGGCATAGGTCCCACACCCGATGAGCGGCGAATCGCCCACCCGACCGGGGAACTTGTTGGGAATGCCGCCGGTCGAGGTGCCCGCAGCCACGGCACCCCTGATGTCCAATGCCACGGCACCAACCGTCCCGGATGGCTGGTGTTTCTTGCGGAATGCATCCTTCGCGGTGAACTCTCCGTCGGACTGCAGTGTGCGCCAACGATCAAGCTCGCGGGACGTGATCAGGTCGTCCTGGTTACAGGTTGGGATCCTGTGTTCACGCGCGAAGCGGGTGGCTCCCAAACCCACGAGCAGAACATGCTCGCTCTTTTCCATGACCGCCCGGGCCAGTGTGATCGGGTGGGGAATATTCTGCACGGCCGCTACCGCACCAGCCTGGAATGCGACACCGCTCATGATGCTCGCATCCAACTCCACTTCGCCGGCGGCATTGATAAACGAACCGCGCCCCGCATCGAATGTCTCATCCTGTTCCATGACCACAATCGCCTGCTCGACGGCGTCGACCGCGGCGCCATTCTTCCGCAGCACCTCCCACCCGGCCTTGATCGCTGCGCGGAGCCCCCGCTTGTGGGGTTCAACGAGCTCATCGGGAATGTCCCAGGCCCCACCATGGAGCACGAGGGCAATCTTCTGTCTGTCCGGGGTCTTCATAAAGTCGATTGAAGATACGAATAGCCTCCATCGGATTCAAGGCAACGAGGAGTCCTTGTCACGTCCTCGTCACGTCGGCGGTGGGAACGCGGTTACTCGCGTTCGAACGAAATTTCTCCCTCCTGGCCGAGGCCGACCACCACAGTATCTCCCTCTGCAAAGGCCCCTTTCAGTATCTGTTCCGACAGCGGATTGATCACATGTTTCTGGATCATGCGTTTCAGCGGACGCGCACCGAACATGGGGTCGTAGCCGAGCTTTGCGAGCCAGTCCTGCGCCTCATCCGTCACCACGAGATGCAAACCCTTCTTTTCCATGAGATCTTTGACACGATCCATCTGCAGCTTCACGATCGAACGGATATCCTCCCGGCCCAGCGGACGGAAGACGACGATCTCATCGATCCTGTTCAGGAATTCCGGCCGGATCGTCTGCTTGAGGAGCTGCAACAGCTCACTCTTCAGGTCCGCAAAGACATCATCCCATTGCTCGTTCGATCCGAAATCGGCCGCAACCCGCTCGCTGATCAGCTGTGAACCCAGATTGCTGGTCATGATGATGATGGTGTTCTTGAAGTCGACCGTCTTTCCTTTGCTGTCGGTCAGCCGTCCCTCATCCAGCACCTGAAGCAACACGTTGAAGACCTCCGGGTGTGCTTTCTCGATTTCATCAAGGAGCACGACGCCATAAGGTTTGCGTCTAACCGCCTCTGTGAGCTGGCCTCCTTCGTCGTAGCCGACATAGCCGGGAGGCGCGCCGATGAGTCGGGACACGGAGAACTTCTCCATATACTCGCTCATATCTATACGCACCATGGCGTTCTCATCATTGAAAAGGAATTCTGCCAGGGCTCGCGCCAGCTCGGTTTTTCCCACACCGGTGCTGCCCAGGAAAATGAATGAACCGATCGGGCGCTTGGCATCCTGCAGACCGGCACGCGAACGCCGGATGGCGTTGCTCACCCCGGTCACCGCTTCATCCTGCCCGATCACGCGCTGATGGAGACGCTCCTCGAGATGCAGCAGTTTCTGACGGTCGCTTTCCAGCATCCGCGTTACGGGTATACCCGTCCACCGGGCGACGATCTCCGCGATATCCTCGGCATCGACCTCCTCTTTCAGCATCTTCTGGTCCTTCTGCACCTCCTGGAGCTTCGTCGACGCCTCCTTGATCTCCCGCTCGAGGCCGGTCAACACGCCGTACCGGAGTTCCGCCACGCGGCCCAGGTCCCCTTCGCGCTCCTTCTGTTCCGCCTCCTGCTTGGCCGCATCCATCTCCTCTTTCGTTTTACGG
>DAINBR010000100.1:0-10045 GCA_036732865.1 Bacteroidota bacterium
AGCGCCGCGAACAGGCCACCGGACAGATCCAGAAGAATGGCTCTTCTGCTTCGTAGCACCGATCTGCAACCCGTTCATTTACTCTCGTTGTGCTTCTCCTCACTCACTTAGAAAGGAGTGAATTCTGTGTTATGGAACTCACGCTGATTTTCGGCATAAGTATTCTGGGACTTTTCTTTGCTCTCTACCTGATGCGCGATGTCTTGCGACGCGACACGGGCACGGAGAAGATGCGCGAGATCTCCGATGCCATCAAGGCGGGGGCAGAGGCTTTCCTCAGCCGGCAATACCGCACAATCATCTACCTTGCGGTGGCACTGGCGTGCATCATCTACATCCTCTACGCATTTGTGCGGGCACAATCGGCGAACGACCCGGCAGCGCCGTCGGAACTGGCGCTCTGGACAACGCTCTCGTTCGTTCTAGGCGCTCTCTGTTCTGCCGCGGCCGGCTATATGGGGATGTGGGTCGCCATTCGCGCAAATATCCGCACGGCGTCAGGTGCGACGCGCGACATGAACAGCGCGCTGCAGCCGGCGCTCCGTGGTGGCGCGGTATCAGGGTTTTTCGTCGTGGCATTAAGTCTGCTGGGTGTCGCCGGATTGTTCGCCGCTGTGGAGGCAGCCGGAGTCACGCAGGATATTGAGAAGATCCCCCTGCTCATCGTGGGGTACGGCTTCGGCGCGAGCTTCGTGGCTTTGTTTGCCCAGCTGGGAGGCGGAATCTATACCAAAGCTGCCGACGTCGGCGCGGACCTTGTCGGCAAGGTGGAAGCCGGTATCCCCGAGGACGACCCGCGCAATCCGGCGGTGATCGCCGATCTGGTCGGTGACAACGTGGGCGATTGTGCGGGCCGCGGCGCGGATCTGTTTGAATCGACGGCTGCGGAAAACATCGGTGCGATGATCCTTGCGGCCGGCCTCTTTGCCGCCAACAGGGAGACCTTCGCTGCACATGGTCTCCCGCTCGGTGGCATCATCATGTTCCCCCTGGTCGCCCGCGCATTCGGCATCATTGCCTCGGCGATCGGCATCCTCACCGTAAAGACCAACGACAGAGAAGACCCGATGAAGGCGTTGAACCGTGGATTCTATGTCTCCGCGGTTCTTGCCATGGTTGGTTTCTTTGTGGCGTCCCGGTGGCTGCTCGGCGCCGAATACTATTTCAACTTCTTCCTGGTCCGACTCGTCGGCGTGCTGACGTCACTTGCGTTTGTGCTCCTCACCATCTACTACACGGACTACAGGTTCCGGCCGGTCCAGGCTATCGCCGAGGCGTCAAAGACCGGGCCTGCGACCAACATCATCAGCGGTCTCGCAGTAGGCATGGAATCCACGGGCTATCCGGTGCTCGTAATCGGAGCGGCCATCGTCGGTGCCTATTTCCTTGGCTCCGCCTCCGGGTTGGCACATGCCGGCCTGTTCGGTACCGCGGTTGCGACCATGGGCATGCTGGCGACTGCAGCCTACGTCCTGGCAATGGATACATTCGGGCCGATTACCGACAATGCCGGCGGCATCGCGGAGATGAGCCATCAGCCGAAGGAAGTGCGCGACCGCACCGACCGGCTGGATTCGGTGGGCAATACCACGAAGGCCCTGACCAAGGGATATGCAGTCGGATCGGCGGCCCTCGCGGCATTCCTGCTCTTCAGCGCGTACCTGGACGAGGTGAAGGCGTACATGCCGACGTTTTCCGGCGTCATTGATCTGAACAAGCCCGAAGTGTTCGTGGGTGCAATGCTGGGCGCGGTCCTCGTTTTCCTCTTCTCATCACTGGCCATCAAAGCGGTGGGAAAAGCCGCGGGGGCTATCATTACCAACGTCCGCGAACAATTCAAAAACAACCCCGGCATCATGCAGGGCACGGCAAAGCCGGATTATGCACAGTGCGTAGACATTGCCACGCGATCTGCCCTGCGAGAAATGGTTGCGCCGGGTCTGCTCGCGGTCAGCATGCCAATCGCCGTGGGCCTCGTTTTCCGGGGAATCTACGAAATTGCCGGCCGACCCACCTTCGGCGCAAGCGGTCCGGAAGTCGTCGGCGGGCTGCTGATGGTGGGTACGATCACCGGCATCCTCATGGCCCTGTTCCTGAACAATGGCGGAGGTGCATGGGACAACGCCAAGAAGTTTATCGAGACCGGCGCCCTGGGCGGCAAGGGTTCGGATCCCCACAAGGCAGCCGTAGTGGGAGACACGGTAGGTGATCCGTGCAAGGATACGGCAGGACCTTCGCTGCACGTTCTGGTGAAGCTGCTGAGCACTATCACACTGGTGCTGGCACCCCTGTTTATCTGAAACGCAGCACAGCTTGAGTGTAAAAAACCCCGCCGGAGACGACCTCCGGCGGGGTTTCGATTTTTCCTGAAATCAACGTTGGTCACACTCCGTCACCACATCTCGCCTTTCGGATCCCGCGTCATGAGATCCGAGCAAGCCTGGAGCGGATCCTTTCCTTCGAAGAGAATTCTGTGTACCTGCTCTATAATGGGAACTTCCACTCCCACACGCCTTGCCAGGTCGTAGGCGGACTGCGTCGTCGCAATCCCTTCGGCAACCATTACCATGCCTGCCAGAATCTCCGGCAGTTTTCTCCCCTTGCCGATTTCGACGCCGATGTACCGGTTGCGGCTGTGACGGCTCATGCAAGTGACCATCAGGTCGCCGACCCCCGAAAGTCCTGCAAACGTGCGCTCCTGGGCACCCAGTGCCACACCGATCCGTGCAATTTCCGCGATGCCTCTGGTCATGAGCGCTGCTTTGGTGTTGTCGCCGAGCTGTGCGCCATCAATGATGCCGGCGGCAATGGCGATGACATTCTTCAGTGCGCCGCCGAGCTCCACTCCGCGGAGATCGTTGCTGGCGTATACCCGGAAGTAGGGCGTCATGAACACGGATTGCACGACACGCGCGGTTTCAAGCGAAGCGGATGCGACCACCACGGTTGTCGGAATGCGCCGGCTTACCTCCTCCGCGTGGCTCGGTCCGGAAAGCGTCGCAATCCGGTCCGGTGTGAGGCGGGGCAGTGTGTCGTGCAACATCTCCGACATCGTCATGAGCGTTCCGTTTTCGACGCCTTTGGCGACATTGACCAGCAGGACGTCGTCGAACGCCAGATCGCGGCACTTCTCCAGCGAACGGCGTATAAACTGCGATGGGATGGCTACGACGAGCATATCCCTGTCAGGGATCGCCTCGACAAGGTTGCTGGTGACGGTGATGGACTCCGGAATGGTAATATCCGGGAGGTAGGCCGAATTCTTCCGCGTACGCAGGATATTCTGTGCGTCGCCTTCGTCATACGACCAGAGCATGACGGAATGGGAATTCTCCGACAGCAGGATGGCCAGGGTAGTTCCCCAGCTGCCCGCGCCCAGGATTGAGATGCGCATACGAACGATGGGTGAGAATAATCAGCCGGCGCGCGAGGGGGCTTCAGACTTCTTCCGGAAGAACCGGAGTGTCGTAATCCGATTCTCCGTCCCCCGCAACAGACGCTTGATATTTGCACGATGAGTAAAGATGATCAACAACGAGATCCCGATACTGAAGAAAATCAATGTACCGTACCCTTCAACCTCCACCATAAACACATTCTCGCGGAAGAACATCGTCAGGGGGAATGTAACCGCGGCACTGAGCGAACCGAGCGAAACATAATGGGTGAGCATGAAGACGAGCGCGAACACGCCGAACGAGACCGCCACCTCGACGGGGGCAATACCGATCAGCACACCGCCGGCCGTAGCAATACCTTTCCCTCCCTTGAACCCCGCGAAAACCGTCCAGATGTGACCGAGAATCGCCGAGCAGCCGGCAATGATGCGCACGACAGTGAGGTCATCGAAAGGCGTCGCATTAGAAAACGGCAGGGCACCGTACATAAACCGCGCAACGATCATCGTCGCCACAAGCCCCTTTGCCATATCCATTGCGATCACGAACACACCTGCTTTCCAGCCAAGCACGCGGATCACGTTTGTCCCACCCGCATTCCCGCTTCCGAAGTGGCGGATGTCAATCCCCCGGGCCTTCCGGGCAACAATGATGCTCGTGGGGATGGACCCGATGAGATAGCTCAGAGCAGCGATAATGCTGATGGGAAGCATGGAGACCTGTGCACAATGAAAATTGAGGGTGTAATATACCAATACGCGAAACCACAAGCAACACGGCCCGGCCTACGACAACAGGAGTCTGGCGATCCGGAGGTCATCTCTCGTCGTAATCTTCAGATTTCGATGGCTTCCCTGCACAATACGGACCGGAATGCGCATTCTCTCAACCAGGGAGGCATCATCGGTTCCGGCGAAACGCGCTTTCAGCGCCAGATGATGGGCCTTTATAATGAGAGGTGTCCGGAACCCCTGAGGGGTCTGTACCGCCCAAAGCAGGTGACGCGGAAGAGTGGAGCCGTAGAAACCGCGATTCCCCTCCATTTTGACCGTATCGTTCAGGCGGACTCCCACTACCGCGGCTCCCCATCGTTCTGCGGCTTTGATCACTTCCCGGACAACTCGCCCGGAAACCAGCGGCCTCACGGCGTCATGAATAAGCACAACGGAAGGCTCCCCCTTCAACATCCCGAGCGCCTTTCTGACGGATACCTGCCGTTGGCGGCCGCCTTCAACGACCGTCGTCGCTTTTCGGCATCCCTCTTTGCGCAGCAGACGCCGAGTGCGTTCCACATAGTCGGCCGGAACGGCGATGATGATCTGCCGCACCGCAGGAATGCGTTCAAACACCCGCACAGAGTGAACGAGGACCGGGCAGTCAGCAAGACGGAGGAATTGCTTCGGAACATGCCCCCCCATGCGCTTCCCCGTTCCGCCGGCGGGAATGATGACCGCGATGTCACGCATTCTTCTTCGGGAAATATTCAATCATGAAATGAAATTCGGGAAACATATCGGGCAACCGCATCATGCTAAATACCATCACACCGATGGACAATCGATCGATCCACGACGAGCGCGGCCACCCGATGTGAATGGTCACTTGCTTGTGTGGAAGCTCGTACTTCAGCACATACAGCAGCTCGGTGATGCTGTCGAACAGCGACTGACCGGTTTGCGCAAAACGATAGTGATTTTCCGACAAGCGGGGTGGTATGCCCGTCCGCGGTGAGTAGAATGTGACAAAAGCCACCACGGGATTGGGAAGCAATCCTTCTTCCTGGGGCCGTTTGAAGAAAATGTCAATGGTATCCCCCGGGGCGTCCGCAAGAGCAAACACCATCTGCATGGGCGTATCGGTTTGAGCCACCTGGACGATTTCGGGTGCGCGCCGCCGCGCCACGCGGAATCCCACGACAAGAAAGAACACCGACACCACCGACCAGAGCGCGATGCCGTACGGTTTGCTTATCGCCAGATAGATGAAGCAACTCAGGAGAATTACAAACAGCACAAGGGTTCCGAACCGCGATGTATGGTATTCGCGGATCTCCGTCGTTCCCGTAAAATACCGGTAGTACAGTAGACTTCCCATGTTGATGGCGAAGCTAGCAACGAGGGACAGGGCATACATCTCGGCCAGGATCCTCTGACTTCCCGACGTCAGAAGAATGATCACCGAAAAGAACGTCGCACTCATCAGATGGATGCGATACAGCGACTGGCGGTTGTTGGTCTTGATGACCCAGTGGAAATTGTACCTGTGAGCCACGCGTTCCATTAATTCACTGGACGCGACAAATGCCGTGTTCACCGCCATGATCAGCGCCAGACTGGCTACGCCCCCCACGAGGAAGCCGAACGGGATGCCGTTTAGCCGGGCCGCAAACTGCGTAATGAGATCTGTTTCATGATGCGTGGGATCGATTCCCGAACTCAGCACCAGCATGGAGATCAGCGGCGTGAAAATTCCCGTCGTGAGCGCGAGAAAGATATATGCCTTGCCCGTGTCCTTCCAGCTGCGTGTGAGTCCTGCGGTCTGCACAACGGACTCTATCCCAGAGTACGCGAGTATGCATCCTGCGATGCACACCACGACGAACCCGTAGCCGCTCCAGAGCGAGTGGTCCCGGAAGAAGCCGCCGACGCTGGCATAACTTGTGCCGATGACCTGCCAGGACGAAGCCGGAGCATCGTACAGTGCGGACGCAAGGAGGGTCAGGAGAACAAGTGCGACGAAGAAGAAGATCCCGAAGGTCACACGGGCGTTCTCCTTGAGCCCGATGATATTCAATCCCGCAATACTCCAAACCACAGCGAGCTGGATGCCCATCTTCGTTGCCGGTCGAAGGACAACGAAGGTGAGGCCGTTCTCTACGGCGCTGACAGTCGATATACAGGCCGTCAGCACATACGCTACCAGAATCGACGCCACGGCGATGAACGAGAACGTCGGCCCGAGAGTGAGATAGGAGAATGAATACACACCCCCGCCGCGGATCTTGTGGTGGTCAAGAATCTCCGCAATTTCCACCATGCGTGTCGAAAGGAAACGCATGAGCAGGGAGGTGATCGCGATGAAGGGAATTGCATAGTACCCGATGAAGCGAAAGGCCTCGCTGGGAGCGTAGAAAATCGAGGTGAGCTCATCCATCAGCGTGATCACGGCGATGGAGAGCCAGGTCAGCCACCATCGACCGCCGCTGAAATAGGCAAGCAGGTTCTTCGTGCGGAACAGCCGCACGAAGAACCCGATAACTGCAAGATTGAGAAGTATGAGAAGGGCAAGTTTCATGGACAAACGCGCCGGGCGCCGGCTACATCAGCAGCATCGCATCGCCGTAGCTGAAAAACCTGTACCCCTCTTTGATAGCCCGCTTGTACGCCTTCATCATGAAATCACGGCCCGCGAACGCCGATGAGAGCATGAGCAACGTCGATTCCGGCATGTGGAAATTCGTGACCAGCCGGTCGGCAATCTTGAACTCGTAGGGAGGGAAGATAAACTTGTCCGTCCATCCCCTGTTGGCTTTCAGGTGGCCGTCAGTGGTAACGCTCGATTCCACGGCCCGGCAGGTGCTCGTGCCGACAACGAACACGTTCCCCTTGGCGTCGATCGTCTTGTTCACCGCCTCGACGGTCGCCTCGGGAATCTCGTAGTACTCGGAATCCATCTTGTGCTTGGTCAGGTCTTCCACTTCCACGGGCCGGAATGAACCAAGGCCGACGTGCAGGACGACCGGGACGATGCGCACGCCTTTTCGTTTGAGCGTCGCCAGCAACCGTTTGGTGAAATGCAGTCCTGCCGTCGGTGCCGCGACGGCGCCGAGGGACCGTGCGAACACCGTCTGGTAGGATTCCTTGTCCTTCTCGGTGGACTCGCGCTTGATATAGTACGGCAGCGGCATCTTGCCGATGCGTTCAATGATTCTGAAAAAATCGCCGCTGACATTGAAGCGAACAGTGCGGCCGCGTGAAGTCGTATTGTCGATGACTTCGCACCACAACCGCCCCTCGTCGAAAAAAATTTTATTGCCGATTCGCACTTTGCGGGCGGGGTCGACGATCACATCCCAAATGTTTTCCTCCTTGTTGAGCTCACGCAGGAGGAAGACCTCGATCCTGGCGTTGGTTTTTTCCTTCCGGCCGAACAGTCGGGCCGGAAACACTTTGGTCTCATTAACCACCAGGCAATCCCCCTTCTTGAAGAATCTGGTGATGTCGTGAAACCGCATGCTCTCGATGGATTCATCTACACGGTTCAACACCATGAGGCGCGCATTGTCGCGCGGGTTTGCCGGGTACTTGGCAATGAGGTTCCGCGGCAAGGGGTAGCGGAAGTCGGAAAGTTTCATGCTGCGTACACTCCTGATTTGTCGACAACTCCCCGCGCGCCGCCCGGGGCAACCGGGGGCACGCGGGGGATATATCGGGCGGTGATTATTTTCGCTTCCGGGGAGTTGCTTTCTTCGTGACTTTCCGTGTCTTTTTGGGCGCCGGCTTCGTGCCAGTTGCCGCCCTGGCACCGTCGGCAATTGCGGCCTGGGCCGCCGCCAGCCGGGCGATGGGCACACGGAACGGTGAACAGGAGACATAGTTCATGCCGACGCGGTAGCAGAATGCCACCGACGACGGTTCACCACCGTGCTCGCCACAGATGCCGATCTTCAACTTGGGCCGCGTCGCCCGTCCCTTCTCAATCGCAATACGCACCAGCTGACCGATGCCCTCCTGATCCAGGATCTGGAACGGATCCGCCGGCAGAGTCTTCAGCTTCAGGTAATCCGGCACAAAACCGCCGATGTCGTCCCTGGAGAATCCGAAACCCATCTGGGTCAGATCATTTGTCCCGAAGGAGAAGAACTCCGCTGTTTCGGCGATCTTGTCCGCCGTCAACGCTGCACGCGGAATTTCGATCATCGTCCCGTAGAGATAGTCGATCTTCTTCAGAGAGTACTTTGCGCATACCTCCGCATAAATGGCATCGACGATGGCACGTTGATGATCCAGCTCGTTCTTGATGCCGACCACGGGGACCATGATCTCCGGAAGCACGGTCTTGCCCTCAGCCTTGAGCTCGGCCGCGGATTCCAGGATGGCACGCACCTGCATTTCGGTGATTTCGGGATACGTGATTCCCAGACGGACACCACGGTGGCCCATCATCGGGTTGCTCTCATGGAGCGCATCCGCGCGCTTGGCGATGTCCTCCACCGTGATGCCGAGCGCAGACGCCAGCTTCTTGCGTTCCTCCATGCTGTTCGGCACAAACTCGTGCAGCGGAGGATCGAGCAAACGGACGGTGACCGGCAGCCCATCCATAACCGCAAGCGTGTCTTTGATGTCTTTCTTGACAAACGGATAAAGCTCCGCCAGCGCCGCGCGGCGCTCCCCTTCGGTACGGGAGATGATCATCTTCCGAAGGATGAAGAGGGGCTGTTCGGAGTGCTTGCCGTAGAACATGTGTTCGGTGCGGAAAAGCCCGATGCCCTCTGCGCCAAACTGGCGCGCCTTCTGGGCGTCATCCGGAGTGTCCGCGTTGGTGCGCACGCCGATCGTGCGAAACTTGTCCACGATCTTCATGAAGTGCACGAACCGCGGATTCTCCGTGGAGCTGACCATCGCCAGCTTGCCGGCGTACACATACCCGCGCGTGCCATTCAGTGTGAACCAATCGCCCTCGTGGTAGACCTTCTCCCCGACTGTCATTGTCCTGGCATGCGCATCGATGTGCAGCGAACCGCAGCCGACGATGCAGCACTTGCCCCAGCCGCGGGCAACAAGTGCGGCATGGCTTGTCATGCCGCCGCGGGCCGTCAGAATACCTTCGGCCGCACGCATTCCCTCAACATCTTCCGGATTCGTCTCCTCGCGCACCAGAAGCACCGTCTTCCCCTGCTTCACCCACTCCACCGCATCGGCCGCCGTGAAGACGATCTGCCCGCATGCGCCTCCCGGACCTGCCGGCAGGCCGCCGGCAACGGGCTCGGACGCCTTCTCTGCCTTCGGATCGACAATGGGGTGTAGCAACTCATCGAGCTGATCGGGCGTCAGACGGTTCACCGCGGTCTTTTGGTCGATCAGTTTTTCCCCGAGCATGTCCATCGCCATGTTGAGAGCGGCAGTGCCGGTCCTCTTCCCCACACGGCACTGGAGCATCCAGAGACGCCCTTCCTGTATCGTGAACTCGATGTCCTGCATGTCCTTGAAGTGTTTCTCCAGCTTCACCCGGATGTGATCCAGTTCCTTGTACAGTCCGGGCATCGCCGTTTCAAGCGAGGGAAGATGACGGTTGTGCTCGCTCTTGGTGGACTCATTCAACGGGTTGGGTGTGCGAATGCCGGCCACCACGTCTTCGCCCTGCGCATTCACAAGCCATTCACCGAAGAACTTGTTCTCGCCGGTGGCAGGGTTGCGACTGAATGCTACACCGGTCGCCGAACTGTCGCCCATATTGCCGAACACCATGGCCTGGACACTCACCGCCGTTCCCCACTCGTCCGGAATACGCTCGATGCGGCGGTACGACACTGCCCGCTTGCCATTCCAGGATGAGAAGACCGCGCCGATACCACCCCATAGCTGCTCGCGGGGATCATCCGGGAATTCCTTTCCGAGGACTTCCTTCACACGCACTTTGAACCGCTC
>DAINBR010000101.1:0-9996 GCA_036732865.1 Bacteroidota bacterium
GCTCTGACGCAGCGTGAGATCCACCCCTCCCCAACCCACCATGCCCCCAACTGCAAGGTCAAGCCGTTCCATGAGCGGAAGCACGTATTCAACCGTGAGCCCACCAAAACCCACACGCATCTCCGCGTCACGCCGAATGCTATTGCCATCGATGGATGTGCTCTTCACTGCACCCGTCATCCCCACACCGCCGACACGCACATTCGGGAGAAGCATGATGTATGCAGCCCCACCACCACCGGTCATGAGAACGCCATCTTCCTTCAGCGGCGCCCCTTTCGCTGCGAGAAGAAACGCGTTGATTGGCTTGACATCAATGAAAAGCCAAGCCGGGGTGAAACCGCCGAACAGCCCGACCTTGACGGCGCGCGATCGCTTGGGTGGAATCGGCTCTTCTTGCGCAGAACCAACCGTGAGAACAAGACTCAGGAGTATGCAGATGCAGATCAGTCGTTTCATGTCTTCTGGCTCCGGAATGAGTATGCAACCTGAATCAGAAAATGTACGAAACGGCGGTTAGAGAAACAAACTGCAGTGATGATCGGCAGGTCCCCACTGACTAGAATCCGAGGGCGGCTGCGCGCTCCTTGAGGGCGGCGATCACGAACCCAATGTGTTCGTCCAGTGGCACTCCCAGCTGCTCAGCCCCCTTTTGAATGTCCTCCCTGCTCACTGCCCGCGCAAAAGCCTTGTCCTTCAATTTCTTCTTCACAGAGGAAACCTCGAGATCGGCAATCTTGTTCGGGCGGATCACTGCCACGGCCATGATAAACCCCGCCAGCTCATCGCATGCGAACAATGCTTTCGCCAGAGGCGTTTCGCGGGGTACATTCGTTGCAGGAACATGGGACAGAATAGTGCGGCGAAGTTCCTCGGACAGGCCACGCTCTTTGAGTAACTCAGACCCCTTCATTGGATGATCGGGAAACTGTGGATACATCTCGTAATCGAAGTCATGCAGGAGGCCGACGACACTCCACTCTTCCCGATCGCCGCCTAGTTTACCGGCATACGCCGAAACGGCGGCTTCGACTGCCAGGGCATGTTTACGGAGGGCATCCGACTTCGTGTACGTGCAGAGCAGATCATAGGCTTCCTGACGCGTCATCGTGCGGCCTTTGGGAGATGATTGCACAGCTGTCTTAACTCGTCTTCAATGTGCGAAAGCAATGCGGGCATGCTGCGCAACACCGCATCGGTCAGGCCTATGCCCACGTCAAAGTGCTTACCTTCAATGCCGTACAAGAGCAAGGTCTCCGGCAGTCGGTGCAATTGACGCGCCATGGCAATGGCCTCCAGAATGCCGAACGCATGGCTCGAGTAGCGGAAAAAGTCCGCGGGAATTTCTTCGTTCACTGCGTCGAGGCGGCGCACATCACCAATCGCCGCACCGGAGCTTATTGCATCGACAATGATCACGGAGTTGTGCTTCTCCCACGCCTCCATCATAGCCGTACCTTCGCCGTTGAACTCCTGGACTTGCACTCCGGGAATATTCCGGCGACGGATCTCCCGTGCGGCGAAAATGCCGAGCCCGTCATCTGAGCGATATTCGTTCCCCACCCCGGCAAGAAGTATGGCGCCTGTCATTCCCACGAGATCTTTACGAAATGTGTCGCACAGGAAATGCACGGATCATAGTTGCGAATCGCCTGCTCGACACGCCAAGTGAGTTGCTCCCGGTCCATGTCAATGTTCGCAGTGACATACTTCCGCATGTCTGATTCAATCGACGGCTGGTTCTGCGCCGTGGGCGGCACGATCTTCGCATCCATGATCACGCCCTCATCATCGAGACGGTAGCGGTGGTAGAGTGTGCCCCGTGGTGCTTCACTCGCACCGAACCCTAAACCCGCCTGCGGATCGACTCTCACCGAAGGAGCGTCAGGCTCTTCGTACTCCGCGATCAATCGCAAAGCTTCCTCGTAGGCGTACACCGTTTCGATGCTCCGTACGACGATGCTCTTGAACGGGTTCTTGACAGGCGGTACCACTCCGACCTGCTGCGCAACCTGCCTGGCCACCGGAGTCAGCTGATCGAAGTTGAGATTGAAACGAGCCATAGGGCCCACCTGGTACGCACCAATCCCCTTCTGCACGGAATGCAGCGCATTCGAATGAGGGATATGCCGTTCTTCAAAATGGAACTCATACTCCCGGATCGCAATGTCGAGTCCGCTCGTCGAGACGAACTGGCCCCCGTTGAACGGATACTCATCGGGATGGCGTAGCGCGACGAAATCGTAGTCCTGTTCCAGATCGGGGAAGTCGAATGTTGCCGTGAGTCTGACTGTCTCCACTGCACGATCGCGCGCCCAGGTCAGGTCATCCACGAGCGCCTGGAGATCTTTCTTCCGGGGTATGCGGTAGAATCCACCCACTTTGACATTGATGGGATGGATCTCCCTTCCGCCAATGATGCGTACCAGTTCGTTGCCGATCTTCTTCATCCGCAACGCTGTCTTTACCAGATCCGGCTTCTCTTTTGCGAGCTGCAGGGCATCCTCATACCCCAGAAAATCGGGCGCGTGGAGCATGTACACATGCAGTACATGGCTCTCGATCCACTCGCCGCAATAGATGAGCCTGCGCAGTGCGCGAAGTTGTCCTCCTACAGTGATCTCAAATGCATCTTCGATTGCATGGACCGCGCTCATCTGATAGGCAACAGGACAGATCCCGCAAATGCGCGCGGTGATGTCCGGGGCTTCGGCAAAGTTGCGGCCACGGAGAAATGCTTCAAAAAACCTGGGCGGTTCGTAGATCCGGAATTTGGTGTCGACTACCTTGCCGTCGGTAATTCTAACAAAGACGGCTCCTTCCCCTTCGACGCGCGCGAGCGTATCGACCTTGATCACTCTATTCTTCATGGGCTTCACTCTCTTTCCGGAACGCCTCCGCGTACGCATTGAATCCGCGGAACAGCAGCATGATGTCGCGCCGCGTCTCACCCATGTCACGCAAATGCCTGCTGAGCGCAGGGGGATTGGGATTGTCCATCGGTCCAAAACAGCCGTAGCACCCCCGGTCAAATGCGGGGCAGAGTGCACCGCACCCGACCTGCGTGACCGGGCCCAAACAAGGCATGCCCTTCGCCACCATAACACAGATTGTGCCGCGCAGCTTGCACTCAACGCATACCGAGTGCGTCGGCACATTCGGTTTTCGCTTGTTGAGAAATGCGTTCAGGACTTCCAGCAACTGGTACTTGTTGATCGGGCACCCTCGGAGCTCAAAGTCCACGTGCACGTACGAGCCCACCGGCATCGAACGGTCCAGTGTGGAAATGTATTCGGGGGATGCGTAGACCAGGCGCGTGAAGTCCTTCACGTCCTTCCAGTTCCGGAGGGCCTGGATTCCGCCCGCGGTAGCGCAGGCACCGATCGTGATGAGCACGCGGCACATCTTGCGAATGGCACGTATGCGCTCGACATCATGCGGGGTCGTAATGCTACCTTCGACCAGGCCTACGTCGTACGGACCTTTGAGCACTCTCCGGCTTGCCTCGGGGAAGTTCGCAATCTCTACGGCAGCTGCAACGGCCAAGAGTTCGTCTTCGGCGTCAAGGAGTGAGAGCTGACAACCGTCGCAGGAAGCAAACTTGAACACGGCGATCTTCGGCTTCTTGGACCGCATGTCAGAGCTCCTTCCTGTCGAGCAACTGGCGGATACGCGGGAGGGGATACACCGGACCTTCCTTGCAGATAAATGTCGGGCCCATCTGGCAATGGCCGCAGAAGCCGACGGCACATTTCATGTTCCGCTCCATGGAGAGAAACGTCTGCGTCATCGGGACGCCACGGCGTTCGAGCTCATCAATCGTGTATCTCATCATGATTTCCGGCCCGCAAACATAGGCCACCGTTGCCCGGGCATCCAGCTTGATGTATTGAAAGAGCGAGGTGACAACGCCGATGTGCCCCTTCCAGGAAGAATCCCCGCGGTCAACGGTGACCAGCACCTCCACGTTGAAATCATTTTCCCATTTCTCGAGCTCCACACGATAGAGAAGATCGAGTGGGCTGCGGCCGCCATAGAGTATGATGATGCGTCCGTAGTCCTCACGGTTCTTCAGAAGAGTGTAAAGAATCGGACGGAGGGGCGCGAGCCCGATCCCGCCGGAAGCAATGCACACGTCTTTTCCGCGGCACTCGTCGATCGGCCAACTTGAACCGTAAGGGCCACGGATACCGATGACGTCCCCGCGCTTCTTCTGGGCTAGAGCTGTCGTGACCAATCCCACACGGTGGATGGTGTGGTCAAGGGTGCTCGTACGCGCGGGGTCTGAACTGATCGACACCGCCACCTCGCCAATCCCGTACACGTACACCATGTTGAACTGCCCAGGCAGAAAGTGGAATTCGTCTCCGAGAGGGCCCATGTCGAGCGTAAGAGTGAACGTGTCATCGTTCTCCCAGAGGGTGCGGCGCACCGTCACCGGCTGGGTTACCATGGGATCAAGGACGTTCTCCTGCAGAGCGTCGGATGTGAGTGTCATTGCGTCACTCCGGATTGCGGCATGCCGTACACGTCCAGCAGTTGCAGACGCGTTGCTTCAAGCCGGCGCTCCATGACCTGGGCATTCCGTTTGAGCATTTCATAGCCGAAGGCCGGATCTTTCTCACACTTGTTGCGCAGACATTCCCCGTCCAGCGCGATGGCACGCGTTTCAAGGACCACCACCCCGGTGAAATGCCAGCGGTATGGCGAAATGAGCCACGACCATCCAAGAATTTCACCGGGACCGACCGTCTGGATGCGTAAGTCTCCCTTGCCTGTTACCTGCATTTCAAGAGCGACACGACCTGTTCGGATCAGGAAGAATTTGTTCGCCACCTGACCTTCATGCATGATCAGGGAACCCTCGGGAAAGCGTACGTTGGAGGCACAACCCAGAAGCGTCTGCATATGTTCTTCAGAGATACCCGTAAGGAACGGATGCTGCTTCAGCAATTCACTCAGATCGTCTTTTTCCATGGGATGACTCCTATTCAAGGGTTGGTGTCATACTGGTTTCGCGGATCGCGGTCGCTTCCGCTGTGATGTCAATCCCCGACGGGCACCAGGTGATGCACCGTCCACACCCGACACAACCGATCTTCCCGAACTGTTCCACCCAATTCCCCAGTTTGTGCGTCAGCCACTGGCGATAACGGGTGCGTGTCGACATGCGGATATTGCCACCGGCCACTTTGGTGAAATCAGTCGTGAAACACGAATCCCATCGCCGCCAGCGCTCCGCATGCTCACCGGTAAGATCCGTCAGGTCTTCCACGGTGGAGCAGAAACACGTGGGGCACACCATGGTGCAGTTGGCACAGGCCAGGCAGCGCTTGGCAACATCGTCCCAACGGGGGTGCTCGAAATTCTCCGTGAGCAACTGAGGAAGATTGTCCGTGTTTAACGTCCGGCCCATTTGCCCGGCAGCCTTCGTCCAGAGCGATTGCACACGGTCGACTTCGTCCTCCTCAGCGTTGCGATGCGGAATTGTCGAGAATATTTCCTCGCCTTTTTTGCTTCCGACTTCGACCACGAAGTGGTGAAGCCCGCTTTCGATGACTTCCGTAAGCGCCAGATCATACCCTTCTGTCGCGTGCGGACCGGTGTTCATGGAAACGCAAAAACAGGTTCCCCCCGTTTTGACGCAGTTCACCGCAAGGAGAAACACATCCCGGCGATGCGTTGCATAGTTCCGGTCCGCGTACGTTCCCGTCATGAACACCTGGTCTTGCAGACCAATCGCATGCAGTTCACACGAACGGACACCGAGGAATGCATAGCGCGGTGGAGGGGCGTCTGCGGGCGGGTCCACCTCAAAGCCTTTCCCCGAGCGTGTGGCAGAAAAGAGGCGCAGGCGGGCTGGGAACAAGAATTTCTTCCAGGAGTGCGGACCTACATTGTAGGCAAACAACGAGTCATCGCTACTTCGCTTGACGGAGTATCGTGCAGGTTCCTGGTCGTCGGACCAACCACGCGGAAGCTCATCTATTGTGGCAATCGTGTCGAAGGTAATCGACCCGTCCCGGATGGTGGGACCCACCACAGTGTAGCCCTTTGCCTGCAGCGCCGTGATTAATCCCTGTAGCCCGCTTTCCTCGAGGATGAACATTCACGTGCCTCCGGCGATGGTGTGGAGTCGGGATCGAGTGAGGTTATTAGGGACTCACGGACAGATGCCGTGCCAGCTCAGATTACCTGGGCAGGTGCCAAAATCCGGTCAAAAGAAGGGGCAGGAACATGCATTTTCGCAGCTATGAGAAGTAAGAACAGAAAGGTTCCTAGTAATGCAAAAAGAGACAGAGTGTAGAAATACGCAACAGGAGGGATGGGCGCAGGATCGTCTCCTACGCTACCCCATTTCTCGGGCAGAGCCTCTCTACCGGGCATGCATCGCACTTGGGCCTTCTGGCATTGCAGGTTTTCCGGCCATGGAGTATCAAAATCGAGCCGACGTCGATCCAGTCTTTCCGCGGAAAAACTTCCATCAAATCAAGTTCGATTTTCTCGGGTGTCTTTTCGGCGGAAAAACCCATGCGCTGGGATAGCCGGTGAACATGCGTGTCAACCACAACTCCAGACACGATGCCGAATGCATGCCCGAGCACAACATTTGCTGTCTTGCGGCCGACGCCGGGCAGCGTGATCATCTCCTCCAATGTCTGAGGAACGTTTGAACCAAATCGATCCACCAGAGCCTTCGAGCATGCGACAATGTTCTTGGCCTTCATCCTGAAGAAGCCGGTTGATCTGATTTCAGCTTCCAACTCATGAATGTCGGCGGAGGCAAAGTTCGACGGTGATGCGTGCCTGGCGAAAAGGCCGGGGGTCACCATATTGACCCGTTCATCGGTGCATTGGGCGGAGAGGATCGTAGCGATCAACAGTTGGAACGGATCCATGTGCGATAACGCGGTCGTTGCCCGAGGAAAATCCTTCCGGAGCACCCTGAGGATTTGCACCGCGCGCTGCCGCCGCGCCTCTTTCGGCTCATGCCGCTGCTTCATGGTTTCCCCAGCAGGCGAAATTGCTTGCGCTCGGGAGAGTATCCGGGATCGAGTATCAGCAGCCGTTCGATGACCTCCCCGTTGATGATGGTACGGTCCACAATCTCCGGCACATCCTGTACAGTGACGCCCCCGTACCAGATTCCCTCAGGATAGATGACCATGGAGATCCCGTGCGCACAGGCATCCAGACATCCGGAGTTGTTGACGCGAACGAGGTCTTTCAAACCACGTTCGTGCACTAGCGATTTCATCGCATCGCGGACGGCACACGAGCCCTTTTCCAGGCAGCATCCCTTCGGATGCCCCTTTGGTCGCTCGTTGATACACACAAACACGTGACGTTGGTATCTACTCATGGCCCCAGTAGGTGGTGGTGATTGTGACATCGCCTTGAACGCGGGCAAGACAGGCGGCCCGTTCATCGGCTTTGAAGTCCTTCGTTCGCATGAGCTCTTGTTCGTGCAATCCGGGCGGCGCCAGGTGCTCTGCACCTTCAAGCACGGAAACCCTGCACCAGCCACAGATGCCGTCGCCACTGCACGACTGTCCAACGGGCGCCTGGCATTGGTTCGCGGCGGCAAGAATCGTAGCTCCTGCCCGTATCTCTTCTTCCTTCCCCAACGGCACAAAGCGTATGCGCGGCACAATCACCTCGGCGGCACAGTGTTGACAACTACCTCTCCCATCACCGTCGAGGCTTTGATGAACAGACGCGATGGGGCGGTGGCATAGAGGTCAGGTGTCAGCAGCCTCTCCGGCGCGAACCCCTCCCTCTTCTCGCCGTTTACCGTCACCGAGCCGAGCAACGTGTCTGCGTTCACCTTCGCCACGATTGAAGTCGGCAACACGACTTCCGCCTTTCCGAACACGCATTCGACTTTCAGACGGTGTTCGCCCGCTCCGACCGCAGCCTGCGTCAGGTCAACGACGGCGTTGCCAAAAACAGTAGTGACCGCTCCCCCTTTAAAATTGCCGGAACGGACGTGGATCGTAACATTGCCAAAGACATTCGATTCATGTACCGACTCACTGCTGTTCGTGGTCGCGATGTCGCCTGCAACACCCACCCCCTTCCCGTCACCGGATCCTTCCCCTCTGCGTCTCCCGAAGATGATCCAGATACCCATCCCCACGAGGATCAAGGGCCAGTAGGTCCTCAGTATTTCCCTGAAGCTGAAGACATCCATTCTGTCGAGCAACATCAGGATTCCAAACCCGATGAGAACCAGTCCCGCCCACATGCGTGCCGTGTTCATCATATTCTCTTTCACCTCCTAGTCGACGCGAAGGTCGCGAGCACATCGCCAGTTGCGCCCGCATTGATTACATCCTGTTTGCGGAGCCACCCTTTCCGAGCAACACCGACACCGAACGCTACGTCGTTGAGCCCTTCGATGCTGTGCGCGTCAGGGTTGATTGCGATCCGCACCCCGCGCTCCCGCGCATACCTGCAGAGACGCCAATCCAGATCCAGCCGCATGGGGTGTGCGTTGATCTCGACGCATTTTCCGGCATCCGCTGCGGCGTCGATGACCTTTGTCATGTTGACGGGGTAGGGCTCCCGTGACAGCAGCAACCGTCCCGTTGGGTGACCCAGGATCGTGGCGTACTTGCATGTGAGGCCTTTGATGATCCGGCGGGTCATCTGTTCTTCAGACATCGCAAAACTACTGTGGATGGACACCACGACATAATCCAGGAGCGCCAGTACTTTGTCCGGATAGTCCAGGGTCCCGTCCGGCAGGATATCGCACTCGGTTCCTTTGAAAATCCGGAAGTCCTTCGTCTTTGCATTCAGCGCATCGATCTCTTTGATCTGTTCCTTGATCCTATCGACACTCAAGCCCCCGGCATATCCCGCGGCCTTGCTGTGATCAGCGATTCCCAGATAGATCCATCCCTTGGCACGGGCAGCCGCCGTCATCTGCTGAATCGTGTTCACTCCATCGCTGTACGTGCTATGACAGTGGAATGTTCCCTTGATATCCGTTTCGTCCAGAAGCACCGGCAGAGTATTCTTCTCTGCAGCCTCGAATTCGCCCATATTTTCGCGGAGTTCCGGTGGTATGTACTGAAGCCCAAGGGCGGCATAGATGTCGGATTCATCGCGGCACGTTGGCGGCCGGCCAGGTTTCTTGCCGGCTTCCTCTTCTTCGAGTTTCGAGAGGGTGTATTCATTAAGACTCCACCCGAAGTGCCGCGCACGCGACCGCATCTCCACGTTATGTTCTTTGCTGCCGGTGAAATAGTTCAGGGCAAACGGGAATTCCTCGTCCTGGACGATCCTGAGATCACAGTGTATTCCCTGCTTCAGCACGACGCTGGATTTGGTGTCGCCCTTCGCCAAGATGGACTGCACCTCCGGATGACTTGTGAACAGATCCATCAACCGCTTGCGTGATTTCTCGCTCGAGCTGACAAGCAGATCAATGTCGCCGACCACTTCTTTGCGACGGCGGAGGCTTCCGGCCACCTCGGCGCGCATGATGCCAGGCACCTTCCGGAGCGCATCCAGAATAACCTGTGCGGCGGAGGCGGCAACGGGGTAGTGAGATTTCTCCCCGTGGCTCCGTAACGTCTGAATGCCTTTCAGAATGTTTTCCTGGCTCTTCTGGCCGAAGCCATCAAGCTCTGCCAGCCGGCCCGCACGTGCCGACATCTCCAGGTCGCCGATATCCGTGATCCCCAATTTCTCAAAGAGGATTTTCACCTTCTTTGGTCCAAGTCCCTGAATCCGCAACATCTGCAACACACCGTCAGGAATGTCCTTGCGGAGTTCCCGGTATTCGGTCGATGACCCCTTCTCCACCAGTTCGGTGATAATCCGGGCGATGCTTTCGCCTATCCCCTTCACTTCACGGAGCGTACCTGCCGCAACGGCATCGGCTACATCGCCCGGCAGTCCTTCGATTGCACGTGCGGCATTCGCGAATGCACGCGATTTGAACGGGTTGGCCCCTTTGAGCTCGAGGAGTGTTCCCATTTCCTC
>DAINBR010000102.1:0-9927 GCA_036732865.1 Bacteroidota bacterium
AACCGGCACCATGGTGTCGGTCTTCACAGAGAACGCTCACCTGCAGCTGCATTTCTGCACTGCGTTCGTTGCGAGCGAATCGCTCGGCGAAATCACCTTCGTGGCGGAAGCGGGTGACAAACTCTCGGGCCTGATCATCGAGCGAGGCGCCGCCTGCTCGTTATTCGCAAACGTCGACCGGTCGTTGGTGTCGGGTGATTTCACCACACTTGCTCCGCAGGTCATGATGTCGGGAGTCGCGCTATCGTTGACGGATTCAGTGCTTGAACCACCGGCACGGCAACACAGAACGGCGACACGAAGGGTGCGGAGCCGCGCTAAGGCATGATGACGGTGCGCGTCTCCAACACCCATCGCAGTGCCCGGTGCCCGGTGTCTCTGGTCGCCCGGAGTGTGCGTATGGTCGTAAGCGGAGAAGGGCGCGGCGCGGGAGACATCGGGGTTGTCTGTGTGAGCGATGGCATGTCACGCCGGATGAACCGTCGTTTCCTCGGCCACGCATACGCCACGGATGTCATCAGTTTTCCTCTGGGCGAAGGGGACGCCATCGAGGGGGAACTCTACGTGAATCTCGATCGCGCACGGGTGCAGGCACGGCAGTACGGCGTCACCCGAACCCATGAACTTGTCCGTCTCGTGGTGCACGGAACGCTTCACCTGACGGGGTACGATGACCGCCTGTCGAAAGACCGGATGCGCATGCGGCAGCGGGAAGATTTCTATCTGGCACGCCTGTTTCCGGCGGCTGGTCGCAAGGGAATTGCATGAAAGATCGCGTTGTAGAAATCCTGGTCTTCCTGATGTCGGAGCTTCAGGAAAACAAGCCACTGCACGAAGTGGACCTGTCGCAATTGCGCGACCGCGGGTACACCACGTCCGAGATCAGCGCCGCCTTCAGCTGGTTGTACGAAAACAGCCGCGCCGGCCGCATCGAATCGATCAGGTCGGGCGCCGCCGCCGCCGGATCCCGCCGCATTTTTCACGAAGCGGAGAAAGCGGTGCTCTCCACCGCCGCCCAGGGCTATATGATCCAGCTGATTGAACTGGGACTGGTGAATGACCGGGAGGTCGAGATTGTTCTTGAACGCGCCATGTCGTCCGGATATTCCGGACTGACTGTCCAGGAAGTGCGGGACATTGTGGCGACGGTGCTCTTCTCCGGGGAACGGCCCTCCGGCGGCGGGGGCCACTCCATGTTAAATAATGAGGATACGATACACTGATGACGGTGAAGAAGCTGAAGAAGAAGGACATCGAGGAATCACCCGCAACCATACCTGCAACACAAGCACGGAAGAAACGTACGAAAGCTGTGCCGGCGCACAGCAGCGAACCCCAGGGTAAAGCCCTGATTATCGTCGAGTCCCCCTCCAAAGCAAAGACCATCAACAAATACCTGGGGCACGAATATCACGTCGAGCCCTCGGTCGGGCACATCAAGAACCTCCCCAAAAGCAAGCTCGGCATTGACGTCGAATCCGGCTTCGCACCGGAGTACGAGACGATCAAAGGGAAAGACGAAGTCATCGCGCGGCTGAAGCAGCACGCCGCCGGCGCCAGTGCGGTGTTCATCGCCACGGACCCTGACCGCGAAGGGGAAGCCATTGCCTGGCATATCGCACAGGAAGTCGAACAGACGAACAAGAACATTTTCCGCGTGCTCTTCCACGAAATCACCGAACGCGGCATTGCGGAAGCCATGCAACATCCCGCCCACATCGATCAGCACCTGGTCGATTCGCAACAAGCGCGGCGGGCGATGGATAGACTGGTGGGATACAAGATCTCCCCGTTCGTATGGAAAACAGTGTTCTACGGGCTTTCGGCCGGCCGCGTTCAATCGGTCGCCGTACGCCTGATCTGCGAACGTGAAGCGGAAATCAACGCGTTCGTTCCCGTTGAGTACTGGTCTATCATCGGGGAGTTCCGCGCCGCGGGAGGCGACCCCTTCCTCGCCAAGCTGTTCAAGGTGTCAGGTGTGGATCCTGTGATCGGGGATGCCGCGGCGGCGGAGACGTTGCTGACGGATCTACGTGCACAGGAATACGTCGTTGCCGACATCCAGAAGAAGCCTGTCAAGCGCAACCCGCCTCCGCCGTTCATCACCAGCACGTTGCAGCAGGAGGCTGCGCGGCGGCTGAGGTTTCCGGCGAAACGCACGATGATGCTTGCCCAGAGGCTCTACGAGGGTATAGAACTCGGGGACGAAGGGCGTGTCGGTCTCATCACGTACATGCGAACGGACTCCACCCGGCTCAGCGTCGACGCTGTGACTGAAGTGCGGCAGTACATTTTCGAGAACTACGGGAAGGAGTACCTGCCGCACGAGCCCCGGCTCTTCAAGAAAGGGAAGGGGTCACAGGATGCCCACGAAGCCATCCGGCCGACGGCCTCGAAACATGCGCCGCGGGCGGTGAAGAAATACCTCGACCCGGAAATGTTCGATCTGTACGAGTTGATATGGAACCGCTTCGTGGCGTGTCAGATGAGCCCGGCGGTGGGCGAGCAGACCACAGTGGATATCCTCGGTGGCGCATACCTTTTTCGCGCGACGGACACCATACCGATATTCCGTGGGTTCCTGCAGGTGTATGACGATATGGTCGACGAAACGGAGAAGGCAGCCGACGAAGATCCGGTCTCCAAGCTTCCCCCCGGGGTTCTTTCAGGGCAGGAGGCAACACTCACCAACATTCTTCCGAACCAGCACTTTACGAAGCCTCCGGGCCGCTTCACCGAAAGCAATCTTGTGCGCGAGCTCGAAGCACTCGGCATTGGCCGGCCGAGCACCTACGCCCTGATCGTCGATACCATCCAGGCACGGAAGTACGTCGAACAGAGGGAACGGCGCCTGTATCCGACGGAGCTCGGCAAAGCCGTGAACAAGATCCTTGTCGAACATTTCCCGCACATTTTCACGGTGGGTTTCACCGCGAGGATGGAAGAGGAGCTCGACACCATCGCCTCGGGCCGACAGTCATACGGGCAGGTGATGGAAGACTTCTACCGACCCTTCATACGCGATGTGGAGGGGGTGGACAAGAAAAGCGCGGCCATCAAGAAATCGCTTCAGGAAAGCACAAACGAACTGTGCGAATTGTGCGGCAAGCCGATGATCATCAAGTGGGGCAGGAACGGCCGTTTCATGGCGTGCAGCGGGTATCCTGCCTGCAAGAATACAAGACCTCTTCCCGAGGAACAGGAACAGACCAAACATGTTGTCGGCATCAAGTGCGAGCTCTGCGGCGGGGAAATGGTTGTCAAGGGGGGGCGGTTCGGGGCGTTTCTCGGCTGCTCGAACTATCCGGCGTGCAAGAACACAAAACCCATTTCGATAGGTGTCAAGTGTCCGAAGTGCAAGGACGGCGACGTCATCGAACGGAAAACCAAGCGGAAGCGCGTGTTCTATGGCTGCTCGCGGTATCCGGACTGTGATTTTGCGGCGTGGGACAAGCCTGTGGCCCGGACGTGCGACACGTGCGGCAACGGATACATGGTGCAGAAGTACAATCAAACCCGCGGTGAATATCTGGTCTGTCCGTCGTGCAAGGCGGAAGTGTCGCCGGACGAACAGCCCCGGGTTTTGAGCGAAGGGTAAAGAAGTGGCAGCGGACGTCGACTTCATCCGCATGTTTTTCGAGTATCTGCAAGCGGAACGGGGTGTCTCGCCGCACACCCTTGCCGCCTACGAGGACGATCTTCGTGACTATGCGCAGTTTCTCGAAGGAACCGGCTGTGATTTCGCCGCGGTGGATCACCTGGTCATCCGCCGCTTCCTGGGCTCGTTGCTCGACCGGGGGCTGTCCAAACGGAGCGCCGCGCGAAAACTTGCATGTTTGCGTTCTTTTTACAAGTTTCTCAGGAGGAAGGGGTTGGTCGACTCCGTGCCCACCGCAATTGTGGCATCGCCGCGTCTGGAGCGGCGGCTTCCTCAATTCCTGGAAGAAGATGCGGTTGCGGAGGTACTCGCCCGACCTGATCGCTCGACGCCGGTGGGGATGCGCGACGCGGCGATTCTCGAGCTGTTCTACAGTACGGGAATGCGTCTGAGCGAGTTGCTGGCACTGCGGCCGTCGGATGTCGATTTGACCGGAGAGACCGTGAAGGTAACCGGCAAGGGGAGCAAACAGCGCATCATCCCGTTTGGTCGGAAGGCCGGTGAAGCCCTCCGGGGATGGATGGCGGTGCGACCGCACATGCTCGGCAACATCCAGAACCCCGGGACAGTCTTCATTTCAGTGCGCGGCAAGCGCATGACCCCGAAGGGCGTGAACCGGCTGGTGAACTGCTATATCGGTGCCGTCGCACAGCTTCAACAGCGAAGTCCGCATATTCTCCGTCACACTTTTGCCACCCATCTTGTCAACCGCGGCGCCGATCTCCAGGCCGTGCGCGAACTCCTCGGTCACGAGAGTCTCTCCACGACTCAGATTTACACGCATGTCGGCATCGACCGTCTTAAACATGTGTATGCGCAGGCACACCCGAAAGGGTCGTGATGACAGTACTGAGACACTCAATAGGAGGCAGACCATGAACATTAAACTCACCGCGCGCCATTTCCGGCCTCACGCCGATCTCAAAGAGCATGCGCAGGGGACCGTGAAAAAGCTGGGGAAGTATTACGATGGTATCGTGGGTGCAACGGTGATTCTGAGCTTTGAACGTGCGACCAACAGTGTGAAACGCGCAGAGATCAATCTCCAGGTGTACGGCGGAATCCTGACGGCGTCAGCCGAGACAGAAGATTTCGCCAGGTCCATTGATCTGGCTTCCGAAAAAGTGATGCTGCAACTCCAGAAGTACAAGAACAAACTCCGTGCGAAGGACAAGGGAAAGGTGCGCACGATCAGGGAGAAAGTATGAAGCTTGATCCGAGCAGCGAAACCCGGAAGCGGAGTATCAAGGTCGGATTCTTTTATGAGGCGACTAAAGACCGCTTCAAACTTGAATGCCTGAACGGGCAGAGCGGGTTCGGCAATGATATCAAAGATAAGAATCTCCACAGGCCGGGTCTTGCGCTTGCCGGCTACAGGGGGCTCTTCACCTTTGACCGTGTTCAGATCATGGGCAATACCGAGATCCGTTATCTGAACTCCCTTGACAGCGAACCGCGGCGGAATGCGTTCGTATCACTTCTCGAATTCGACATTCCCTGTATTGTTCTCACGAACGGGAACAGGCTTGAGACTGATCTTCTTGACGCTGCGGCGGCGAAGAACATATCTGTCTTCGCGACGGAATTCAGCACGACAAAGATCTCGTACTTCCTGGCCGACTTCCTTGACGACCAATTCGCCCCGCAGGTCGTGGTGCATGGTTCGCTTGTCGATGTGTACGGTGTCGGTGTGCTTCTCGCGGGACGCTCCGGCATCGGCAAGAGCGAAATCGCGCTCGATCTCGTGGAACGCGGCCACAGACTCGTGGCGGATGATGTGGTGATGATCACACGCAAAGGAGAGGGAATTCTCATCGGCGCCGGGACGGATCTGGTGAAACACTTCATGGAGGTGCGGGGGCTCGGATTGATCGATGTCCGGAGTATGTTCGGCATCCGCGCTATCCGCTACCAGAAACGTGTTGAAATAATCGTCGAACTGGAGGATTGGCGGGAGAATGATGAGTACACACGCACCGGCCTTGACGATTCAGAGTTTTCGATTCTCGACGTGGATATCCCGCTCGTGCGCCTCCCCATATTCCCCGGTAAAAATGTTACCGTCATTACAGAAGTCATTTCGCTGAACTATCTCCTCCGGCACTACGGCTATGATGCCGCCAAAGTCCTCGCCAAACGCCTCGAAGGAATGATCGAGCAAAAAGGGCAAGGAAACCGCGCAATCAACTATTTTGAGCACGATTTTGAGTAAAAAACAGGAACTTTTTCCTTGACACTCCTGTGAATATTCTTTACTTTTCCGTCGCTTTTGCAGAAACCCTCCTCTGGTGGGCGTTGGTGATGCAGGCGTTGGACGGGGATTTCGACCATCATATGTCCATGGCATGGCGTTTGCAGACCGCTCAACGGGTCGCTGCTGATAACAAAGGAGGAACTGATGTTCCGCAAGTCGAGATTCTTCGTTTTTAGAAGCTCTTCGCTGGCTCTTCGCGAAGTCCGCTTTTTCAAGACCAAACTCATCGCTTCCGGCGTGGCTCTTGGATTCGGACTATTGGGCCTATTGCTCCTGGGCAACGTGTTGCTGAACGATGTTTTCGGGTTCGGCTATGACGAGTTGTCCATGCTGACCACGGAAAACCGGGTCCTGAAAGACCAGGTCCGTGAAATGGGCCGAAAAATGCTCGTCGTCCAAAGAACCCTGGAGGGGTTGGCGGAACGGGGCAATGAACTCCGCCTCAGCGTGGACCTGCGCCGGATCGACGACGACACGCGATCTGCATCAATCGGCGGCACGCGCGAACCCTCCACCTCGGCTTTCCTTACCGGGGAGGCCGGCACCCTGCTCGCAGAGTCGCAGAAGCTGATCGACCGACTTGCACGGGAAGTGCGGCTCCAGCAGCAAAGCTACGAAGAGATTCAGACCAGGCTTCAGTACAATAAAAGCTTCTTCGCACACCTGCCGGCCATCAAGCCGATGGCAGGACCCTACTCGATCAACGGATTCGGCATGCGCCTCCATCCGGTCCTCCATGTGTACCGCATGCACTACGGCGTGGACATCATCAATGACGTCGGCGCCGATGTCTACGCTGCGGGTGACGGAGTCGTGCGGTTCTCCGGCAGAACGCAGGGTGGCCTCGGCATCCATGTCGAAATCGACCACGGGTACGGCATTCACTCGTTGTACGGACACCTTTCCCAGGTACTTGTTCCGACCGGCAAGAGCGTGAAGCGCGGGGAGGTAATCGGGCGGTGCGGGCGCACGGGACTCGTCAGCGGACCCCACCTGCACTATGAGGTGCGCCGCAACGGAGTGAGCCAAAACCCCGTCGACTATTTCTTCGATGATGTCGACGCGGCCCGCTATCGTGCCCTGCTCGCCCAGGCCCAGGCAAATTCTGTTCAACAATGATGTTATTGATGAGGTGATCACGTGATATGGACGATGGAGCTGGCATCCTACTTGGACGACGCCCCGTGGCCGGCGACCAAAGAGGAGCTCATCGACTATGCCATCCGCACCGGCGCGCCCATCGAGGTCGTCGATAATCTGCAAGAACTTGAAGACGGAGAAGAACCCTACGAAAGTATGGAGGATATCTGGCCCGACTATCCAACCGGCGAAGATTTCTTCTACGAAGATGAAGGGGAGTACTAAACGCCCTCGCCGTTGCTTATCATAACGGAATTTGTTAGTATACCAACCCAGCCCTCCGGCTGGGTTTTTTTCTCTGCACCTTACCATCACTCTTCATTCCGGACTCGTGCGCGTCCCTAACGCGATCCGTTTCTTGCTTCACTGTGTCCGCCTGCGCGATCCGCGGGAATCCATCCTCGTCGCTCTCGTTGCGGCGGCGACATCTCTCCACGCGCAGCCCGCACCACCGACCCAATTCGAGATCACTTCGATCACCCTGGAAGGCTCCTCGACCTTTACCACAAGTGAACTCCGGGCACAGATGACGACAAGGGAGACCCCCGGCTCCTTTAACAAATTCCTCTACCGCAACATCAGCGAACGGCTCGGCCGCAAGGATGAATTTTTCAATGCGGTCACCTTCGCCGGCGATGCTGAACGGCTGCGCAAGTTCTTCGAGAACCGGGGATTCTCGGAAGTACGCGTCGATACGGCAATGCTGTTCGACCGCGAGAATGGAACCGTCGACCTCACAATCCGCATCACGGAGGGCTACCGGTCGATCATTCAGCAGGTGATCTACAGAGGGATCGCGGATTACCCGGAGACCGTGTGGGAAGATATCCGCAGTGGTCCCTATATCTATGCCGGCGATCCGTTCACCACGCAACTCGTGGATGACGAGGTGCGGCGCGTTCTGACGGTCTTCGCAAACAACGGATTTCCCAACGCGGAGTTCGTGCGTGACCCGGATAGTTCGTACTCACGGCGGTATGTCAGCACGAAGAACTACATCATCCGCCTCCTCTTCCGTCCCGGCCGAAGATATCTCTTCGGTCCTATCACGGTGCGGCAGGAGATCGACTCCCTTCGTGGTGAACAGGAGCACATGGATATCACCGATGAAATCGTCGTGCGACAGATGGACTACAAGCCCGGGGATTTCTACAGCCTGGCGAACCGGATCAGTAGTGAACACAGCCTGAACCGCCTCGGGATTTTTGATCTCCGCCGCATCGAAACTTTCGTGCCACCCCCTGGAGATACTTCGATCTTCGTGCCCAGCCGCGTGACATTCCGCCCCCGCAACAAGCACGAACTGGCCCCTGAACTACTGGTCAGCGACCAGGACGGCGCGTTCAACCTCGGTGCGGGCCTCGGCTATACCAACCGGAATTTCTTTGGCGGAGCGCGGATGTTCAACCCCCGGATCCGGTTTCAGACCCAGACCATCGGCAGGTTCCCCGACTACTTCAAGGTCGATGACAATGCGGTTTCCAACCTTGACCTGACCTTCGAGCTTGTGCAGCCATACGTCTTCACCAACCGGATCAAAGGCACATGGTCGTTCTCCTATATCCTCGATAAACAGAAGCCGTACCTGCAGTACATCTTCAGAAACAAATTGGGGTTCACCGGGAGATATGCGGAGTTCACCACCGGCGTTCTGGAGTGGACGCTCGAAAATATCGACCTGCGAAAGAACGACAACTTCCTGGCGTTCCAGGAAAACCCTGAAATCAGACGGCAATTGAGTTACTTGCAGGAGCAACAGTTCAACTCGATTCTGTCATTCACCCTTCAGCGCGACAGGACGAATGACCTCTTTTCCCCCACGGAAGGGTTCGTGCACGCGGCCACCATCGAAGAGGCCGGATTGCTCCCTCTTGCCATGCGCAATCTCTTCTCAACCCTCCCGTTTACGCAGTTCGTCCGTGCTATGCTCGTCGGCAGGTGGTATGCCGACCGGACCGATCACCGCTTCCTGATCCTTGCCAGCAAACTCAAAGCAGGCATCGAAGACAAATACGGTGAGAGCCGGCGTGATTCCAGCCGGACCATCCCCCAGACCCACCGCTTCTTTGCCGGTGGGGGCAACAGTATCAGAGGATGGGCATCACGCGACCTCATCGCCTCCGGTGCACCGGAACTGGGCGGAAATCTCTCGCTTGAAGCCAGCCTCGAGGCACGAGTGAATCTCCTGCAGAGCCTCCGGGACGGCTTCCTTGATAAAATGTGGATCGTGACATTCCTGGATATCGGTAACGTCTGGGGCGATCTGAAGGACTTTCGCTTCAATTCGGTGGCCATGGCCACGGGCATAGGCATTCGCTACGAAACGCCGTTCGGTCCATTCCGCCTCGACTGGGGCATTCGCATCTACAATCCCGCGGAAGCGAGCGGACATCAATGGATCACCCAGCGCCGGCTGATCGGTGAGACGTTCAGCGACGGGGTATTCCATTTCGGGATCGGCCATGCCTTCTGACCTTTCCGCCTCTTTGTGGCCACGTGTTATCGGTCAGGCGCGCGTCAAGAGCCTTCTGCTCAGCGCCGTGCGGAGCGGACGCCTGGCCCATGCGTACCTTTTCTATGGCCCGGAAGGAGTCGGGAAGGATGCCGCAGCACTGGAACTCGCCCGCCTGCTCCATTGCGAAAAGGACGGTGATACTGCCTGCGGCACCTGCGCCTCGTGCATCAAGATGGATTCGCTCCAGCATCCTGACGTCCGTTTTGTCATGGCGTTGCCGGTGGGGAAGGGTGAAGACAGCGATGACGGACCGCTGGAGAAGTTGACGCCCGACGACCTGGAGGAGATCCGCGCGCAGCTTGTCCGAAAAGGGGCTGACCCATATTTCGCGATTTCCATCCCTCGCGCCAGCGGCATCAA
>DAINBR010000103.1:0-8834 GCA_036732865.1 Bacteroidota bacterium
TCGCAGGGATATCGAAGTAGCTCTGAAAGGCCTTGATAGTGGCGCTGACCGCTCTCCAGACAGGTGACTCTTCGCTCGTAGTCAGAGACGGCGATGAGGTCATCGCCGAAATCCGGGATCTGCATCTTCGGAATGTTCGCTTCCGACCCGGCGGACGGTTACTCATCGGCAATGAAGTCCCCCTGCCGCTCTTCTGGGAGCAGTATGCGAACCATGAAGATCCCGAGCGCAATGCAGGCAGCAATGGCCGGCTTCGCATCGTCCACGCATCGCCGGCCTCCGTGAGTGTCGTCTGCGAAGGAACCACAGAGTCGAGCGCAGTGGAAAGCGTCTTTGAGACCTCATTCCGTTCGGGGGGAGGGGACCGGCGCTACGAGGTTGAAATACGGGCCACGATGCGCATACCGGAAGGCCGTTCATGGTCTGTCACACCGAATCCAAGCCACGGAGAGGTCGAGTTCTGCAATATCTGGCCGGACGGCGCGTTTTCATCTACGATGAAAAAAACCATGCGCTATTCCGCATGCTATGTTGACCGTGGCACCGGTGTGACAAAGATTCCGCACCACCACCTGGAGTCACAAGACAAACACAACATCACTTTGCACACCGGCGACAGGATGGTGTGGCTCCTTGAAGACGAGAACCTGTGTGTGACACTCCTCTCCACCGGCACCGTGACCGCCGGGATTTGCGCATACATGTGGGACGCACATCTGGGCTACAAGGCATGCACAGACGCAACAGCGAAAGCACTGCCCGCCGGGTCAGAATACTTCGCCGCGTACCGGCTCTCCGCGCTCGATGCCCGGGAGGGAAACCGGCTCATGGAATCTTCCGTCCTGGCTGCAGCGACTGAGCTGGATGCTACTCCGGTCATCGTCGACGGTGTGCATACTTTCGCCGAAACATTGTGGACCGTCAAGCGGGACCCTGCCGATGTCTGGCCATGGGAAACAGAGGTCCACACGGGCGACCCCGGCACGGTGAATTTTTTCGTTGACCGGACACGCGGCTGGGATGACCATGCATCTGTGTGCATTGATGCTCGCCGTTCCGCCGGAGCAATGTGGAAAGCGACAGCACTCGGGCCCGCATTCCGCCAGCAGGAATTCACCGCAGGCGAGCGGTACCGGCTGAGTGCATACGTAAATACTGAGCTCGTGTCAGGAGCGGCCTCCCTGGCGATACGGGTTCACAGAAAAGGGGCCCCCGGTGTGTATGACCCGACGCAGTATGATGTCTTCCGTTGTTCCACCGGAGTGACGGGGACCGCAGGGTGGACATATCTTGAGGTGACTACTCCTCCCGTGCGTCCCGTTGCCGACAGGATCCACCTGCTCCTGGAAATGCACGGATCAGGAAAGTGTTGGTTTGATAATGTTCAGTTTCTGAGAGGCCTATGAAACGCAAGTCGCACGGAACTTTTCCCCCGTCAACCTTGATGGTGTGGACGCTGACGGACAGAGTGATTGAGGACAGGGCGACACTGGAGTCGCAATTCCACGAGATACGCCAGTCTGGGTTCGGCGGGGTTGCGGTCTACGTTCGGTGCAGCCGTTACACATGGAATGATCCACCGGCACGGACTGCGTTGCACGCAGTCGGACGACTATGCCGCCGTCATGGTATTGCCTGCTGGCTCGGACCCGACCCGCGGTTTGTCTCCCGCCAGCTCATCGGAAGAGCAGGTGGCATGGAGGTTCTGCTGTTTGGCAACCGGTCGCGCGCCGATCGGTTTCCACATTTCGGGACTATCCAAGAAGGGCAGTTCTCTGTCCGCTGCGACCTCGAGCCACGACATGTTCACACGCTCAATGAAGTCGCCATCGAATACTATCCGCGGGGCATCGCCCGCGTGTACGCCGTCAGGTTGCTCCCCGGCAAAGAAATGCCGGAAAAGGTTTTGGATATCACCGCCCGCAGCCGATTCTTCTACAACGCACGGGCGCGATATGTGGAGGCCTTTGGGGCCCTCCCGGATCTCGAGGGAGATGGGTGGAATGTCTTCGCCTTCTTCCATGCGGAAACAAGTCACCTCGATTACTCCAACACATCCCAAATGCAAAAGTATGCGTCGATGCTCGATGCCTTAAAGAAGGAGGGATGTGCAGCCGACGGCATCATGTGGGACGAGGCGGGGTTCACCTGTACTTATGGCACCCTGCCGTGCACAGCGGCGATTCTCAAGGAGTACCAGCGGCGTGCCGGCAAGCCCCTTTTTACCGACCTCTGGAAACTGGCCTTTCCTGCTCTGAACGGGAGCCACATCCCCGTTCGATGCACGTACTATGAATCCGTGCAACGAACGTTAAACGCGGCAAACAGATCGACAACCAGGCAAGTCCAGCGATTGTGGGGCGCCCGGACTGCATCGGGCATTCATGATACATGGCATTTTGAATCTGCCGATATGTGCGACATGAACCATGGCAGCCTCGACCTCTGGGAGGCGGCGAAGGCCAAGACAGGCGGGTTCGTCGACATCGGCGGGATAGATCAACTGCGTGCGCCCGACGCGCCGTGGTATGCCAATCTCGCTGCCATGAATGTCATATGTGCTTCACTGGGAAAAATGAGCACGGGGCGATACGCTTACAATAATCTCTGGACCGTCGGTGACGACGGAGGGGAGGGATGGCAGACGACTATCATGAATTACTGTGTTGACACGATGGCGATCTTCGGTCTGCGGTGGATGGCGCATGCCTACGGCCCGGTCGGCACTATCGGCGAAGAACGGACATTTCTCGGGTCTCCGGAGCTCCCTGGTTATCCGCACCACAGTACCTGGCCGCGTTTTCCAGAGTGGAACCCGCGGTTGGCCGAACACCATGAGGCGGTCGAACACAGACTCCCGGAATCCCGGATTCTCGTAGTATTTCCCGTTGAAGCGCTCTATGCCCTTGCCGGCCCCGCCGCCGACGCCGCGGCAGCCAAGGTGTTCCGGCTCATTCTCGCCCTGATCGATAATCACGTCCAGATCGATGTGCATGCTCCGTCGCTGTGCCGGGAGGGCCGGTGGGTGAAAGATGAATTTGTTCTCCGAAGTGCACGGTACCGCGCGGTTATCCTCCCGTTCGCAAGCGTGCTGACACCGGAATTCTGTTCCCTCATGCGGACCGGAGGGAAGAATGTGTTCTGCCTGGGTGGAACTCCGCACCTTCTGACAACCGGACGCGCGTGCAGGTGGACTCCGTTCGCTGTGGGAGCAACAACCGACTCGGTTCTGGATTGGCTGCGTACGTTCCCTGAAGACAGCGTACTGGAAGCGCCTGCAAGAAGCTGGGCGACAGTGACACCAGTGCGCCGGGGAACCATCGTTTCTCTCTGCCCGGCAAGGCACGGCTACACTTTTTCGGGTGCACTCCGCTATCACAACACCGAGGTCAGTCTGCCGGAATGCAGCGGGTTGATCCGGGTCTTCATCCCGTAGAGTTGTTGGCGTCTGAAAAGTCGTTCCTCAAGGAATACCGACAAGAGATGTCCGAGATGAGTCCAACACACGACGCCATGGGTGCCCCCGCTCTTCTCGGGACGATTGATGTGTTGGCACCCGGATCCCCCGGTGAAGCCTATACCGCCGCAATTCCTCCCGCAGTCCGGGGCGAAGTGACGTTGATTGTGGAATGCTCTGCGCAGGGCTTCCCGTTTGAACAGTACTGCAGATCTGTGCGCTGGCGAGATCCCTCCGGACCATTCACGTTTTCCGCAATGGAGTTCTCCCGGGATCCCGGAGGTATCCGCGTGGGTCCCTGGCCCGGATGGCGTGGCATCCCCCGATTTCCGGCTTTGAGCATCCGGCACGAATCGGTGGAGGCCACAGTCCGGGAGACATTCTGGGGGGACGAGATTCTAAGTTCATCCGTGCGCTACGTGAGCCGGATAGCATGCAACGGCGGGAGGGCACTCAAGCTGTCAACAGCTCACCCGTTGATCATCCCCAAGCGCGTGATTCTTTACCGTACTGTTGCTCTCAAGGCTGCTCATCAGGATGTGTTCCTCCGCGAGGACCTGACCGGCGTTCATCCCCGGCTCCTCTTCACTGCCAGAGACCTTCCGCTTCTTCGCCGCAGGGCCAGGGAGACACATGTCGTGTTGTGGAACAAGATCGCCGGGTTGCTGCACTCGTGGAACCTGCCCTTTAAGAAAACCACAGAATCCAAGATCCCCGGTGGTCCGGAACGGCTCTCGTCCGAAGATAGAGTACTCCTGTCGGCATTCGGTGCCATGATGTTCCCGGATGAGGATCGTGTCAGTCGCGCCCTGCTTGCTTACAGCAGCTATCTTGCAGAGACGGCGCAGCCCGACTTTGAACCTCTCCGCATTGACACGCAGGCCGGCGAAGTGCTCTTCACCCTCTGCCTCGGTTATGACTGGCTTGTCTCGTTTATGTCCCCCGCAGAGGAACAAGCCGCCCGGCTCCGCATCTGGGAAGTAGCCGACATTTGTTTTACACATCTTGGCTATGAACGGCGCGACTACGGACAGGCTCACTACCTCGGCTGCGGACTTGGACTGCTTGCATGCTCTTTTCTCTTCTGGGAAGATCATCCTCAGGCACAAGAGTGGGCGGCCTGGCTTCGCGGCACCCTGGAATGCGCGCTGCAGCTGGTACCCGATGACGGCTTCTACCCGCATGGCATCAACCTCTGGATCTATGAGTTTGGGTTCCTTCTGCGCTGGCTTGAGATAGTGCGCACATGCACCGGGGAAGATCTCTGGCCGAAACACCTGGGACTTGAACAAGCCTCGCGCTTTCGTGCGGCCACTGTCTCTCCGGATGGACTCTACGGAGTCACGTTCGGCGATCCCCAGTACCGGACCGGTGGAGACAGCTGGTGCCATTTCCTGATCGCTGCCCGCACCGGATCGAAAGAAGCTCAATGGGTGGGCAGGCTGCTGGAGAATCTTCCACACGCGGGTGTGGATTTCCGCAGTATCCCGGCGCGACGGCGGCTCTATGAATTTCTCTTCTACGATCCAGCGATTGATGCCCGCCCACCGGAATCCGGCTACTATCATTTCCCCGACGGAGGACAGGTCTGTGTCCGGACCGAGAATTCGGTCTTTACGCTCCGCTCCGGGCCCCCCAGCGGCATGCACCGGTACACGCAGGGAGAATATGGCGCATATGGGCATAGCGATCCCGCCCATGGTTCGTTCCTTGTTTTCAGCAGAGGGTCTTTTCTCGCGAACGGTTCCGGGCCTGTCTACAGAAGAGATACACGTCTCCACAATGTGGTCACCATCGATGGCCAGGGACAGATCGGCGATTCCAGCGTGTGGCTGCCTGATTTCTTTCCCCCGGAGACACTCGCCCGGCGTCCGGAGGTGCGAAAACTGGGGAAGCGAGTCGACATCTCTGTGGATCTGACGTCGGCCTATCTCCGGCATCTCGGTGTGCAGCACTACCGCCGTGCGCTTTGCGTGGAAAGCGACCTGTTCGTCGCCGGCGTCGACATCATCCGGTGCGATGCCCGCCGATCGTTGGAATGGAATGCCCACTCCTGGGAGGATTTTGTTCCGATTCCATCGAAAGATCCCGTTCTCTACAGCCTGGGCCGCGAAATCCGACTCGCGGTATTTGCCCCGCAGGCGGCCTCATGGTCCTCCGCACTCACGGAGTTTGTCCCTGCATACGCCAACGACGGACGGAGAGATTTCCACCTGGAGGGCCGGGTCAACTCTGCCGCCGCGCGATTCGTGTGGTGCTATGCATTCGTACCGGATCTTCATCCTCGCCTCATCGACGGCACCGATGACGTGTTTCGATTGATGTTGCATGACGATGTTGAGCTCTCATTCGACGGGCACTGGCTCTCGTCCGAAAGGCAGCCGTGAACCTCAGGCCCGAAGCGCTCGTTGACCATGGTTGCTGGATCTCCGATGACAGGACGTACGCGTTCATCTCGTCGGATATCAACGGCGTCGGAGAAATCGGATATCATGGTGTGCAACCGGTCAGCCGGAATTCGCGGGTGTTCGCGGGAAGAGAAGGAGTTATCAGTTTCCGGTTGCGCGACCGGGAGGGATCGGAGCATGTGCTGCACTTCGAGGATGTCGATTGGACACCGGGTTTCGTGCGCGTGAGATGTGCATCTCCTATCGGCCGGTGCGATCTTTCGATCACGACAGCCGGACGGCGGCTGATCGTTGCGGCCACGCCGATTGGAGCGCATGCCGTCTCCTTCGTGGTCCTCTTTCACGCGGACTCAATGCTATCTGACGTGCACGGACACCGGGCATGGTCATCGGGTAGCTCCTCCAGTTCGCATGCGGTCCTCCGGTTCCGTGATACAATCATTCTCGGCGAATGGATCATGCGCACCGGTCCGTATGCCGGTGATTTTCTGATTCCGGAGCCCTTACGCCGGAAAATATTCAAACGCGCCTGCCGTTCCGGATTCGCAACAGCAGATGATCTGCTGCCGGCGTACACCAACTCTCCGGTGCCGGTCTATGATGCGGTTGTGACCGTAGTTCTCGGGGGGAGAGACTATGTGAAGGAAGAACGGGGAAGGGACCTGGCGTTCAGGGCATCGGATACGGACGGGCTGGATGCAACGGCACCTTTTGTCGTCGAATTCAAGGATGGACTTGACGGCGCTGCATCGGATGACGATCCCGTTCTCGCAGCCGCAGAAATCCGGGAACGCCACACGGGTATTTCATTGTCCGCACCTGTGTTGCAGATCCCGGATTCTCCACTCATCGGCCGGTTTTTCGAAACCGTGCCGGGACTTGTAGAGTCATGCGTCATTAAAGACCACGGCATTCCACGCGCCACACCGGGACGCTATTACTGGATCTGGGCGTGGGATGCCATGGTGACCGCATCTGCCTCCTTGCGATGGGGGAACGTGCCGGGAGCGGAGAGCACCCTTCTCTTCGTGCATTCTCACAGGGACGAAGGTGGTCTCATACCGATGCAGTGGACCCGTTCCCTGGATCCTCTCGACACCCAGCCGCGCGGTTCTCTGGAGGTATTGCTCACGTCTCTCGCCCACACGACATTCCTGGAAACACGAGACAGGCGGATCCTGGAAGAGGTGTATCCTTCAATGACCCGGCATCTGGCGCAACTCCGGGAAGAGTCTGACACAGATGGTCTGTTCAGGAACATGGGTTTCTATCCGGATCTGCCTCTCCAGTTCGGTCGCACGGAAGCCAGCGCCGTCGCCCTGGAAATCGGCAACTTCTATACCTTCTGCCGCACGTGCGAGGATGTCGCCGTCGCGATGGGCGACGAGATCACATCCCGGCAGGCTCTGCAGATGGCCGAACGATTGGAGGCGTCGTTTCTGGCTCGCTTCTGGGACAACGAAAGTGGCTTTCTACTGGATGCAGTTGATCTGGCATCCGGGGATCGCAACATCAGTTACCCTTTGTTTACACTCATGTTTCTGCATTCGGCGCTGGGGTGGCCGCTTATCCGGCCGAAGCTCGCCGCCTGTGCCGGGTTTATCGCCCAGAATCACCTGTCATCGCTGGGTACGCGGCTTCTCCCTTCGTGGGACAGGAACGCAGGGTCGGAGACGGCCACGGGTTCCTGGTATCCGCATTGGGATCTCTATGCGCTGAAGGTCCTGCGCAGAGCGGCCCGGGTGCCTGAGATCATGACCTGGCTGCGGGGCGTTCAGAGGGTCCTCGATCGCCTGGGCTATGCCCCGGAATTCCTCGCTCTGGATCGACCGAGCACAACAGACACCGATTCCTGGCTCCGGCATGGAGCGCCGTCAAATCTCAACTGCGTCACCGGTTGGTATCAGGCCCTGCTCGAGGGGATTGTTGGACTGGAGTTCGATCCGGGAGGCATTACTCTGATCCCGCTTGCACTCCCCCTGGGCGAGGTAGTGTTGTCCGGCATCCATCATTGCGGAACAGTGTGGAATGTAACTGTGCACAACGGCGGATCAGGACATTGCTCGCTCCGTATCGATGGAGAGGAATTGCACGGGTGCATGAAAGTGCCGTCGCGCTTTTCCTCCGGTGGAGAGCATACTCTCGAGGTGGTTTACGATGCAGCGTCCCGTCCGCGCCGATTCATGGAGTTCGTCAATGCGGAATTGCTGGAGACTGCTGAGGAAGGCGAATCGGTGCTGGCGCGCATCCGCGCCCTCGGCTGTGTCGATGTGGTGTACACAGCTCCGGCACCGGGACGGTGTTTTCTGGATGGTAAGGAAGTGACAGGTGTTGCGCACCTGTCGGGGAGCACCTACACGGCGCATCTCCGGATACGCGGAGACCACACCCTGCGCATCTAGTGTCATCACCACTCCCATTGTACGGCACATCTACGAAAGGCGTGTCCATGAGCACCGCAACCCGTATCTTTCTGTATACGGCATGTTTCACAATAATGGCCATCGGGGAAATGCGGCCGCAGGACCCTTCACCGGTGATCAAAAAAACGGCACGATACGATATCGTCTGGGAAACCCCCAGCAAAGACCATACCGGATCGATGCCACTCGGGAACGGCGACCTCAGCGTGAATTGCTGGGTGGAGGATTCGGGAGATCTGATCTTCTATATCGGGAAGACCGATAGCTGGGATGACAATGGACGTCTGTTGAAGGTGGGACGCGTTCGCATACAATTGGATCCACCTCCTCTCACGCCTCTGGAACAATTCCAACAAAAGCTCAGTCTTGTTGACGGAACATTCACCGTCCGGTTCCGGGCGGGCAACAAAACCATATCCATGCAACTGTGGGTCGATGCCAATCACCCGGTCATCGAGGTCGACATCAAGAGCGACCATAGCATTGCTGCTTCGGCGTCGATCGAGATGTGGCGGACAAAGAAAGACACGCTTGCGAGCATTGAGG
>DAINBR010000103.1:8844-9914 GCA_036732865.1 Bacteroidota bacterium
TGAGCGATACATTTTGCGATGCCAACGGCCCGCCCCGCGGAATGACCGTCGTCGAGCCTGACGTCCTGCTTGCAAAGCCTTCTGGCGGCATCGGCTGGTACCACCACAATGGCAAATCAGTCGGTCCGGCCATCAGCGCACGGCTGCAGGGGCTGCAGGATTTTCCCAGGCCCGATCCGCTCCTGCATCGCACGTTCGGAGCCGTCATCACCGCCCCGGGCTCCAGGCGGCTGGACGATCGCCGGCTTGCATTACCGCCGTCGGACCACCACCGGATCAGCACGTACGTCGTCACGCAGCATCCCGCCTCGCCCGGACAATGGCAACTGGCCGTGGAGAGTGTCATGGCAAAAACGGAAGCCGCCCCACGACATCACCGGAGAGAAGCCCATGAGCGTTGGTGGGAGGAGTTCTGGAACCGCAGCTGGATCCATGTGCATGCTGGAGGCGGGGCCAGCAGGAAGGACACTGACGATGCCTTTCTCGTGAGCAGATCATACGCCCTGCAGCGCTTCATCGCGGCGTGTGCCGGGAGGGGTAAGTATCCCATCAAGTTCAACGGCTCTATCTTCACTGTGCCGGCTGCCGGCAGGCCCGGTGACGCCGACTATCGGCAATGGGGTCCCGGATACTGGTGGCAGAACACGCGCCTCCCTTACGCCAGCATGTGCACATCCGGCGATTGGGATCTGATTCAGCCATTGTTCACGATGTATGCGCAGGAACTCATGCCGCTCTTCCGCTACCGGACCCGGCTGTATCTGCACCATGGCGGAGCGTTCATCCCCGAGTGTATCCTCTTCTGGGGAGATCTGTTCAACGAAGTGTATGGCTGGACTCCGTATGAACAGCGCTCGGACAAGCTCCAGGAGAACAGGTATCACAAATGGGAATGGGTGTCAGGCCCTGAACTGGTGTTCCTGATGCTTGATTACTACGACCACACCCTCGACGCGGATTTCTTGTCGCGGACGCTTTTACCGACTGCCCATGAGATTCTGACCTTCTTCGATGAGCACTATGCGACCGACGCGAAAGGCAAGCTGCTCATGTCCCCCTCGCAGGCATGC
>DAINBR010000104.1:0-9865 GCA_036732865.1 Bacteroidota bacterium
CCCGCGCCGGCGCCGCCGTTTTATTGCCTCTCTCTCGCGCAATCCGTAGATTATTCCGATGCGCATTCCAGACGACAAGATCGAGGATGTCCGCAACGCCGCCGATATCGTGGAGGTGATCGCCTCCACCGTGCGCCTCAAGAAGCGCGGGCGGAGCTATGTCGGCCTGTGTCCGTTTCATCAGGAAAAGACGCCTTCCTTCACCGTCAGCCCGGACAAACAGATGTTTCACTGTTTCGGGTGCAGCAGGGGGGGGAATGTCTTCACGTTTGTGATGGAGCGCGATAAGCTGACGTTCGTCGAGGCCGTCCGGTTTCTGGCTGATCGCGCGGGCATTCGACTTCCCTCCGCGGGCGGAGAACAACGCGAAGGTGATGCCGAGCAGGAACAACTCTACGAGATATGCAGAACTGCCGGGCTGCATTTTCAGGACAACCTCCTCAATCACATCGAGGGTCAACTGGCCCTCGAATACCTGCGGCACAGGGAGTTCACGGACCAGACGATCCGCGCATTCGGACTCGGCTACTCTCTCAACTCCTGGGAGGATCTTCTCCAGTTCGCCCGAAGGGAGCATCTTGATCCCACCCTCGTTGAGAAGGCCGGGTTGCTTGTGCGGAGGGAGGACGGTACCGGCTACTACGACCGTTTCCGGGGCCGGGTGATGTTCCCCATCCTCTCGGCCAGCGGTCGGACGATCGCCTTTGGCGCGCGGAAGCTCCGAGAGGACGACACCCTGGGCAAGTATATCAACTCCCCCGAGACGCCGATTTATTACAAGAGCAGGGTGCTGTACGGTCTGTATCAGGCCAGGGAGGCGATACGCGGCAAGGAGTTCGTGGTGCTTGTGGAGGGTTATGCCGACCTGATCAGCGTCGTCCAGGCAGGAATTGGGAATATCGTTGCATCAAGCGGGACGGCGCTTACCGAGGAACAGATCCAGCTGATCAGCCGCTATGCGCGGAATGTGACGCTGGTGTACGATGCGGATTCTGCAGGATCCAAAGCAACCCTGCGAGGGGGCGACCTCATCATTGAGCACGACCTGGATGTCCATGTGGCGGAATTGCCGGCAGGGGAGGATCCAGATTCCTTCATCCGGAAGAATGGCGGGAAGGCATTTGCCGCTCTCCTCGATGGGGCCGAGTCCTTTGTTGATTTCCGCGCACGACAATATCGTGCCGGCGGCTTTTTTGCCACCCCCGAGGGGAAAACGCAGGCGATCAGGTCACTGGTCGAAACCATCGCGAAATATCCCGATGAACTCAAACGCACCTTCTATCTGAAGCGTATCGCGCAGGAGTACGAGGTCTACGAAAGCGTGTTGCAGCGGGAAATGGAGAAGTTCGTGCAACGTCCTGCGTCCCAGCAACGCTTCGGCCGGAAGCAGGAACCCCCGCCCGAGACGCCCCCCGCCCGGGTGCCGGAGACGGCCCCGCACCCGGACCTGCCCATCCCGGCAGCGGAATGCGAACTCCTCCGTCTGATTCTAGAACAGAAAGGCGTGATGCTGCGCTATATCTTCTCGCGCATTGACAAAGACCTCCTCACCTCAGCGGCAGTGCGGCGTGTCATTGAGACTGTCGATGCCCACGAAGAGGGGGGCGAACCCTGGGAACCCGGCACGCTCATTGACGAGCTGGAATCCGAGGATGCCAAACAGCTGGTTGCACGCTTGATCATGCCCCAGCACGAGCTGAGCAAGGGTTGGAGGGAAATGGGATCGGACCCTCCGCCACCCGACCCCTTCACAATAGCCAATGATTGCATACTGCTCCTGCATCTGCAACGACTGGATGAAAAGATGCGGCTGGTGTACCAAACGATGAAGGATGCGGAGTTACGGGGGGAGGATATCTCGTCGTATCAGGAGGAAATACTCACCCTGCAGAAGGAAAAACGGGGACTCAAACCGAAATCCGCGGGCTAGCTCCGACGGGCGCCGTCGGGTTGCGGATCTACCCGGGGTACGGTATATTATTAACTTATGTCGACAGGTAAGCCTCGAGCGGGTTATCCCCGGAGAATTCTCGTCATCCGGACGGACAGGCTTGGCGACGTCATCCTCACGTTGCCAATGCTTCCATTGCTGCGGGAGTGGTTTCCGGACGCATACCTGGCGATGATGTTGAACCGTTACACGGGCGAGGTGGTGCGCGGCAATCCATCCCTGAATACGATTATCTGGGATGATTCTGAGGGTCGCCCCGCGAGCATGCCCCAGTTGCTCCCGGTGCTCAGGTCACATCATTTCGACACGGCATTCGTGGTTCGCCCGACGCCACGGTTGGCCTGGCTTGTTGCGCGGGCGGGCATTGGTGTACGGATCGGTTCAGGGTACCGTGCGTACAGTTTCCTTTTCAACCGGAAGATCTTCGAACACAGGAAAGACGCCCGGTTTCACGAACTGGAGTACAACCTCCACATGTTGGGCGCTCTGCGACCGGGGTTCACGGGAGAGGGGATACGCCCCCGGTTCGACATTCACATTGACCCCGTTGCCAGGTCGGCGATACGTGAGCGTATTAGTCAATCGCCTGTCGGCAAGCCTCTGATAGTTCTCCATCCGGGGAGCGGGGGATCAGCAAGAGACTGGCCTCCGGGCCATTTTGCCAGGTTGGCAGCGGCGATTGCGGGGGAGGGCAAGTATCGGCTGGCCGTCACCGGCGGGAAGGCAGAGGAGGATCTGGTTCGCATGGTTGGTGAGGCAGGGAAGACGGATTTGACGTTCGCGGGGACGCTGTCGATCCCGGAGCTGGCCGCCCTCCTCTCCGAGGCTAAGGTCGTGGTCGGGAACTCAAGCGGGCCGCTACACCTGGCCGCTGCAGTTGGGACGCGGGTTGTCGGACTATATCCGCAGATCACGGCCATGAGTGCCGCGCGCTGGGGGCCGTATACAGAACGAAAACGGGTATTTGTCCCTGCGAAGCCCGTGGATTGCAGGGAGTGCGCAGATGGCAGGCCGTGCGCATGCATGGCGAGTATTCCGGTCGATCTTGTGTGGCTTGCCGTGAAAGAACAGGCAGATGAATAGGCTCGCTGTATTTTCGGTAATCATTGCTGTTGGCGTGGCGGCCGTGTTCCCGGATGCGGCGGAGGCGCAACAGAAGGCAAGGAAGAAAACAACGAAGGCGGTCCCATCGCAGGTGCAGTCGCCCGCCCGCGCCGACAGCGTTGCGCGTTGGCGCGCGGACTCTCTGCAGGCGGTCTTGGGGACCCGGGCCGTTGCGGATTCGCTTGCGAAGAAGCGCTCAGCGGATTCTCTTGCCGCCCATCAAATGCGCCGCATCAAGAACGACGCTTTCCGAGTGGGGGAACGTCTGGTTTTTGACGTGAACTACGGCTACATCACCGCAGGCGAGGCGGTGATGGCAATCTCCGCATACGATACCGTCGCGGGGCGAAAGACCTTTCGGGTCCAGTTTACCGTGAACTCGCTTCCGAGCTTCTCGTGGATTTACAGAGTGGAAGACCGGTATTTGACCTTTATCGATGCGGAGGCGATCGCACCGTTGCGTTTCGAGCAGCATATTCGCGAGGGATCTTACAAAAGGGATTTCATCGCCGAATTCGACCATGTCAAGAAAATCGCGCAAACCAGCGACGGCCAGCATCCGATTCCTCCTTATGTGCACGATATCCTCTCCGCCTTCTACTACGTGCGAACTGTCGATCTGTCAACGTACAAAACCGGCGACATGTTGATGCTGCAGAACTTCTACAAGGATACGAGCTATGAGCTCGCTGTGAAGATCCTGGGAAGGCAGGAACTTGAGGTGGCGGCTGGCACCTTCCGGACTGTCGTCGTTGAGCCTCTTGTCAAAGAAGGTGGATTATTCAAGAGCGAAGGGAGAATCGTCATCTGGCTTACGGATGACGCCGTGAAGATGCCGATCCGTGTCAATACCAAAGTTGTTATAGGCTCCATCGACACTGAACTGCGCGAATATTCCGGCCTGATCGGGCCGGTGACGTCCCGCGTGCGATGAACAACAGCCCTCGAAGGCTCCTCCGATGAAACGAGTCAAAGAACGACCATCGCGCCGGTCCAGAACCGGACCGCATCTCGCGGCGGTAACTGCGAATCCGCGCGCGGACCTCGGGAAAGTGCGCACTATCGCCATCCGCACGAGAAAGAACAAAGTACATTCCGCCCAGTTTGCGGGTGTCTTCGACGCCAGGCGTGATTCATTCAAGGCATTTGCCCGCACGCTCCCGGACATTCTTGCCGCGCGGGATCTCGGGATCGCAATTGATGACATTCTGCGGGCCCGCCGCAGGGGCAAACCTGTGATGCTCTTGATGGGCGCGCACGTTATCAAGGTCGGGCTGGCGCCGGTGATCATTGACCTCATCAGTTCCGGCGTTATCACCTCCGTTGCGATGAACAGCGCATCGGCCATCCATGACGCAGAAGCGGCGCTGTGGGGGCAGACGTCGGAAGACGTAGCGGAGAATCTGGCCGATGGCACATTCGGCATGGCCAGGGAGACGGGGGACTTCATCAACGGGACCCTGGCGGCCGCAGCCCGTGAAACGTCGCTGGGCTATGGAGAGGCGCTCGGGAGGAAGCTGCTCCAGGCCAAGGCCCCCCATCGCCGCGCCAGTCTCCTGGCGACATGCGCGGTGCTACGTGTGCCCCTCACGGTTCATGCCGCCATCGGTACGGACATAGTGCACCAGCAACCCACCATGGACGGCGGAGTGACGGGGGAAATGTCATTCCGGGACTTCCGAACACTGTGCGCCCTCTGCTGCAGGCTGACCGGAGGAGGGGTCGTGCTGAACGTCGGCAGTGCCGTCATTATGCCGGAAGTTTTCCTGAAAGCGCTGACCGTCGCGCGCAACCTGGGAGCCAGGGCGCGCGGGTTCACAACCGCCGTGTTCGACATGAATGTGCACTACCGGCCGGCGGTCAACGTCCAGCAGCGCCCCACACAGGACGGAGGAAGGGGCTTCTATTTTACCGGGCATCATGAGATCATGATCCCGTTGGTTGCGGCGCTCATCAAGATGAGACTACGGGATGGCTGACATCACAGTGACACCCCCACCGCAGGCCCCTTTTTTCCGGAGAATCTCTCCTGTTGCTTTCGTTATGCTCTCTCTGGTGATCGTCTTTGTCCTCTATCAGCTGATAGCGGGCGCCGCAACAATCTTGCTCGTTGGTCGGATTCCCACTCAGGAGACCGCAGCCTGGATGCGTCTTGCAACGGCTGCGGGCCAGATCCTCTGTATCTTTCTCCCAACGGTGCTTCTTGCCCGCGCCCGGTACGGCCGTGTCCTCGAACCGCTTCGCTTGAAGCTTCCCCAGCCTCGCGACATAATCATTGTCGGAATCGCGGTGGTCGCGTTGCAGCAGGTCCTGCAGGGCTATATGATCGCCCAGGACTCGATTCCGCTCCCTCCGCAAATTCAACGCTTCGCCGAAATGTTCAAGAACCTGATTGAGCAAACGTATCTCATGCTCGTTTCGGCGGATTCGCCGCTGGAGTTCGTGGGCGTCGTGACGGCAGTTGCCCTGGTGCCGGCGATCGTTGAGGAGCTCCTGTTTCGCGGCCTTGTTCAGAGCGATCTTGAGAAGGTGGTAGGCGGGCTGCGCGCTGGAGTCATCGCGGGGATCATATTCGGTATGTACCATCTGAATCCCTTCAGCATCATCCCCCTCGTTATTCTCGGGGTATTCTTCGGGTTTGTCGTCTATCGGTCGCAGAATGTCGTGCTTGCTATGACCGCCCATTTTCTGAACAATTTCATTGCATGCTGCGTGGTCTACCTTGATCTGGGTGAGAATTACCTGGTGTTTGCCCCCGGCGGTGGGACAAGCTCTACGATGGTGTTCTTCAATACCCTTGCGAGTGCAGTAGTATTTGTGGCAGCCACCTACTACTTTGTGCGTGTGACAGCGCCTGACGAGGCTGTCTGAACGGTGCACTTATGGCTCTCAGCAATCTGACAACGCGAACCCTGGTTGCACTCGTCGGCATCCCGCTGATCGTCGTCACGACCCTGACGGGCGGGTATCTCTTTTTCTTTCTCATCGTCATGATTGCAGCTGTGGGACTCCTCGAACTGTACGGGTTGGCCCGTGCCAGGGGAATCTCTCCACAAACCGCCACGGGACTGTTGTTCGGCTTCTGCCTGCTCGCAGTGTTCATGTACGACAAGCTTCACGTTGTAATGATCGGTGGATTTGCTTCCATGGGATTGGCCGTGCCCTTCCCGTCGATGTCCCAGCAATTTCTCATAGCCATGCTGATATTCCTTCCGGTGATTCTCACCGTGGAGCTCTTCCGCAACAAACCCGGCGCACTGGCGAACATTGCCGCCACCCTTTTGGGATGCCTCTATGTGGCGTTCTCGCTCGGATCTCTGGTCGGAATCCGGGAGCTTTTTGTTCCTGCCGATTTTCCTGTGTATGCCCACTTCGCGGTGACAGGTGCCTCGATTCCGGACGCGATCACGGATGAGATCTACCAATGGGGAGGATATTCCGTCCTCGCAATCTTCGCCGCGATCTGGGGATGCGATTCGGGAGCGTATTTCGCCGGGCGGGCTTTCGGGCGCCACAAACTCTTCCCCCGTGTGAGCCCGAACAAGACATGGGAAGGAGCCGTTGTGGGGTTCGTGATTGCGGTTCTTGTATTCTTTCTTTTCCAGCAACTCCTCCTGCCGTATCTTGCCGTCCGCGACGCGTTGGTCTGCGGCGGGATTGTCGGCATCTTCGGACAGATAGGAGATCTTACGGAATCGCTCCTGAAACGGGATGCCGGCGTTAAGGACTCCTCCACTCTCATTCCAGGTCACGGAGGCGTGCTGGATCGCTTCGACAGCGTTTTGTTTGTTGCTCCACTGTTGTTTGTCTATTTTGACTTCATCGTCTTTTGAGGTGCGCATGGCGGGGACGACGGGGATGAGGGGCGGGAAGCCGCGTGTGCACATCATCACGATGGGCTGTGCCAAGAACACGGTAGACACCGAGAAACTTATGGCGCAGTTGCGGCTGAACAACATCCCACTCGCTGACGATATCGCCGACGCCGATATCGCTGTTGTCAACACCTGTGGGTTCATCGACGCGGCGAAGCAGGAATCGCTCGAGATGATCATAGCGACTGCGGGGCACAAGGGTGAGGGCCGTCTGCGCCGGGTCTACGCCATGGGCTGTCTCGCCGAACGCTATCGCATCGACCTGGAAAAGGACATCCCGGAGGTGGACAGGTTTTTCGGCACGCACCAGCTTGCTGACGTGCTCGAAGAGCTCGGCGGGCATCTGAAGAAGGAATTGCTGGGAGAGCGTGTGCTCACGACCCCGGGGCACACCGCATACCTGAAGATCTCGGAAGGGTGCGACCATCCCTGTTCTTTCTGTGCGATCCCCATGATGCGGGGAAAACACTCCAGCAGGCCGTTGAACGACGTGCTCGACGAAGCGAGGGGGCTGGCGGTCAGCGGCGTGCGCGAGTTGGTCGTGATTGCTCAAGATACCACGGCCTACGGTATCGACAGCGACGGGAGGCGTCGTCTTCCGGAGCTGCTCGATCGACTTGCCGACGTCGAAGGGATCGGGTGGGTGCGGTTGATGTACGCGTATCCGGCCCGCTTCCCGATTGAGCTGCTTGACGTTATGGCCCGGCACCCGCGGATCTGTAAGTACTTAGACATTCCAGTCCAGCACGCTTCCGACCACGTGCTGAAATCCATGGCGCGGGGGATGTCGGCGCGGGCACTCAGGGAGCTTCTTGGCACCATTCGCGATCGCGTCCCCGGCATCGCTCTCCGGACGACACTCATCGTGGGATATCCGGACGAAGGCGAAGCGGAATTTGAGGAGCTGCGGTTATTTGTCGAGGAACAGCGATTTGAACGCCTGGGAGTTTTTACCTACTCATCGGAGGAAGGGACGACGGCGTTCCCGCTGGGTGATCCGGTTCCGCCGGAGGAGAAGGAGCGGCGCCGCGGAGTGATCATGGAGCTTCAGCGGGAAATTTCTGAGGCACGGAACGAGGCGCTGGTGGGCACCCGCCAAAACGTTTTGGTCGACCGGGCGGAACAGGGCCGATTTGTCGGCCGAACGCAGCATGACGCCCCCGAAATCGACAACGAAGTGCTCCTTGTCAGCGATTTCCCTCTTCGCGTCGGGACCTTTTGTGATGTGGAAATCGTTGAATCTTATGAATATGATCTCACGGGAAAGGTGTTGCCATGAACCGGTGCGGCAGATTACTTCTCGCAGTGGTCCTGCTGTTTTTCGGGGGGCTGGTTCCTGTCGCCGCTCAGGTAGAAGTCAGCGGGGTAACGCCTGAACGTGGAGTCCCCTCACTGTTCATTGATGCGGTCAGTTTTGCCGCTCAGAACGGCCCCAACGGCCGCCTGGATGTCTTCGTCCAAGTGGGCTACGAAAACCTGAGCTTCGTCAAACAAGCCGAACTCTACGATGCAGCCTATGAAATGACCCTCTCGTTGTTTGACTCGTCAAATGTTCTCCTGAATGAAAAGCTCTGGACGGAGAACGTGAAAGGAGTCCCGTTCGAGCGGTCGGCTTCTCCAAACGCCTTCAGCTACACGCAACGGAGTTTTCAAGTACCGCGCGGCAAGTACTCATTGCGGGTCGTGTTGCGGGATAAGGAAAGCGGCTCATCCTACACGCTCACGAAGCCTGTCACCGTGCCCGACTTTGGAGCAGGAGATTTTCGGTTGAGCGATATTCTGATGCTGAGTCGTGTCAGCAGCGCGGGGGAGAAGCGGTCAATCGTGCCGAACATCTCCGCGAACGTCGGTGCAATACCCGATGCCTTTTCCGTGTACCTGGAGGTTTACAACACACGCGGGCTCGACTCTGTGCGGTTCACCATGGATATTGCTGCCCGCAAATCTGAGAAGAAGGTAACCGCGGATACAGTTGCGGCCCTCAAGCGGGGGCGCGGCGAGTACATCCTTCAGGTGCCGCATGGGACGCTGCCCCTCGGCGACTACGAGCTGACGATATCCGCACGGTTGCCCGGTGCGCCAAAGGAGGGTGAGGAACATATTCTCGCCCGTTCCAGCAGGTCCATCAATGCCCGCTGGTATGGACTACCGCGATCCATTCAGGACCTCGACATGGCAATCGAGCAGCTCAAGTACATTGCAAAAGACGATGACATTTCCCCTTTGAAAGATGCCACAACGGCCGATGCGAAAATGGCTGCGTTCATGGAGTTCTGGAAGAGACGCGATCCGAATCCCAATACTCCGCGCAACGAAAGAATGGAAGAGTACTATGCCCGCGTGGATTACGCCAACAAACATTTCAGCCACTATACCGCCGGGTGGCGCACCGACATGGGGATGGTGTACATCATGTTTGGTGCTCCGAACAATGTCGACAGGCACCCTTTCGATGTGGATTCGAAGCCATACGAAATCTGGGCATACTACGACCTGAACTACTCATTCGTATTTGTCGATCAGACGGGCTTTGGCGACTACCGGCTTGATACTCCAGTTTGGGAAGTGTGGAATCGGGCGCGCAACTGAGGTGCTTTCCCATGCGTATACGGCCAACCGTTTCGCCGGACGGCTGGCCGCACTGGTACTCGTTGCTGTCCTGATTGCGCACACTCAGCGGCTCCTTGCGACGCCATCTCCCGTCGTGGGAGATGTGACCATTGAGGGAGCCACCTCGTTCACCCCCCGGGAAATCCTCACGTGGACCACGCTGCGCCCTGGTGCACCATATTCCCCCACGGTCCTCCGTAACGATGTGCTCTTCATTGTCGAGCGGTTCCGTGTCGAAGGATACCTGAACGTCGACGTGAAAGCGCGGGAAAGCTTTGCTCCGGACAGCACCACCGTGGATATTCTGTTCATGATTACTGAACAC
>DAINBR010000105.1:0-9784 GCA_036732865.1 Bacteroidota bacterium
CCGCCCGCACGCTGGATATAGTACCAGACATCTTGTCCCGGGACAAACTCGATATGTCCCGGATTGACCACCTGACCGAACACATAGATGGTCTTGGTGATTTGGGGCACAACGATGAGATCGTTGTCCTGCAGGAAGACGTTTTGTGTCGAGTCGCCTTGCAGGAAGAGCGCGGTGAAATCGACCTGCACAAGTTCCTTCCGAAGGCGCAGCGCAGTCTCCAGGTGGAAGTACAGGCTGTCCTCTTCAGGCACCCCTCCCCGCTGGCTTTGCAGCCGTTCCGTTTCGATTTCCGCCGGGTTTATCGAATTACGAATCAGCTCCGCGGAAGCCAGAGAGGCATCGGATCGAAACCCCCCGGCACTGCGGATGATATCGACAAGCCGCGTCGAATTCCTCGTGATCGGATAGACGCCGGGATTGTTGATCATTCCCCGCACCGACACTGTGTAGTCGCCCCTGAGGTCGGAAAAACCCGGCACAACCAGCCGGTCGCCGGGCTGGAGCGGAAAGTCCCCCTGGCCGCGGTCGAGAATAGCATCGCAATCGAGGACGCGACGCATCAAAACGTTGCCCTGAAGGTCCTGCCGGATGAACTCAACACTGTCTTTCCTGGCGAGTGGACTGAAACCGAACGCTATCCTCAGCGCATCACCCACACTGTCCCCCGTGGCATATTCATATCTTCCGGGAACATTCACATGGCCGTAGATCCCAAACACGTTGCGGGAGAAGTCATTGACCGGCACAACAATGATATCTCCTTCCCGCAGGTAGGGGTTCCAGCGATCATTCTTTGTCACCAGGAACTTCTTCAGATCCACTCGTGCCTGTGTCCCGTCGTTGTGGCGGACAATAATACGACGTGTCGACATGTCGTTTTTCACGGCCTGCACCTCGCCGGCCAGGAGAGGGTCGAGCGTCCGGTTGGCCTCTTCGATAGCCTTGTCAACCCGAGCGTAAGCGGGGAGCACATAGGAGCCGGGTTTGACGACCCGGCCCTGCACTGTGACGACTACAGAGCGGGGCACAATCAATGTGATGGAGGCGTCTCCGAACTTGTATCGTTTCCGGATTTCTGCTCCAAGCTTCATACGGGCATCTGCAAGGGTCATTCCTGCCACGGTGAATTCCCCGACGGTGGGCACGATCAGCGTCCCTTCCGGGGTCACCGTGAGGCGAAGCGTGCGCGGAGGATCGGTCCATATGCTTACACCGAAGCCATCCGAAGGGCCCACGACGTAATTTTCCGGATTGATAACCGACTCGAGCGCAGGGCCCGGAGTGGCGGGTTGAGTCAATGCTTCGAGCGAAGGCGACTCCTTCTCACGAGTTCCCAGGCGTTCGAGGAGCGATCCCGAAGGGTTCGTTTGGGAGAAGGCCACGGGAATCAGTGCGATGAACGCCAGCGCCGCAACCGCCATCCTCGTGAATTTCATGCGCTTACCGACCATGGTACATTTCCTCATAGTATTGCTTGTAGGCGCCGCTGGTGATTCGTTGCCACCACGCTTCGTTGGCAAGATACCAGTCCACCGTGCGGGCCAGCCCCTCATCAAACTTCAGTGACGGAGCCCAACCGAGCTCCCGCGCGATCTTTGCAGCGTCGATGGCGTACCGGCGATCGTGACCGGGCCGGTCTTTCACAAACTGTATCAACGTGGCGGGTTTGTCGAGTCTTTTCAGCAGCAGCCGCACGATGTCGATATTCGTCCACTCGTTGTTCCCGCCGATGTTGTACACCTCTCCAATCTTCCCCTTCCTCATTGCGGCATCGATGGCGGCGCAATGGTCTTCCACAAATAGCCAGTCGCGTACGTTCAAGCCGTCGCCATACACGGGCAGAGGCGTATCGTGGAGTGCATTGATAATCATGAGGGGGATCAGTTTTTCCGGGAACTGATACGGGCCATAATTGTTCGAACAGCGGGTCACGACAACAGGGAGGCCAAATGTATGCTGGTAGGCAAGCGCCACCATGTCGGAGGATGCTTTGCTCGCCGCGTACGGACTGTTCGGGTGCAATGGCGTGGATTCGGTGAACTTCCCCTCGGTGCCGAGCGAACCGTAGACTTCATCGGTTGATACGTGGACAAACCGGTCGATGCCGGTCTCCTTCGAAACATCCAGCAGGACCTGTGTCCCCAGGACGTTGGTCGTAATGAACACCCCGGCGCCGAGTATACTCCGGTCCACGTGTGACTCGGCGGCAAAGTGAACCACCGTATTTATGCGGTGGCTGCGGAACGCATTTTCGACCTCTCCTCGCTCGCAGATGTCGCCCCGGACGAAGCGGTACCTTGGGTCTGCTTCATATCCCTTCAGATTTTCGAGATTCCCTGCATACGTCAGCTTGTCGAAATTGACTACACGAACGTCGCTATGGGTGCGGAGAATATAGCGGACAAAGTTGCTGCCGATAAACCCCGCACCGCCTGTGACAAGAATGTTTTTCATCGGTCAATCCAGGAGGAAGTTGGTTCCGGGATCAATCTCGTGGCGTATTTCGTCGACCGTCTCCCGCCTGCCCTTTCCGGCGAAGAGCATATTGGGCAGGTTGACGACCATCCCGGGTTTCACGCCTACGTTTCTGTACGCGTGAACAACCCCTGGCGGGATGATCAACGCTCTCGGGGAGTCCTCGCCGGCATAGACAATCTGGCGAACCATGAATGTCGGGGAATCCTGACGGTTATCCCAAAGGTACACTTTGAAATTTGAGGGGCCGAGGAACGCGAAATGGTCGGCTTGGGTCAGGTGCTCATGCGGTCCGCGGGCAACGTTGGGAAGCGTGGTGGAGATGTACGCCATAACCGGCAGGTATGCGGCAGGGACCTCGTCAGACCTGTACAACTCGGTCAGCCAGCCCCTTTCATCGACGTGTTTCAACAAATCTTTCACCACGACATCGTGGATTTTGCCGTTCGTGAACATAAGTATCACCTGTGTGGTGTACGAGCTTTTCGCGTCCTACCACATGCTGGGAAAGGGCAAAGACCCGGCGCACCGGGGCGAAGGTTTCAAGTCGATCAAGACTTCAGTAGCAAAATGAGGAGAGGGGACTCCCTTACGTGTTCAATCAACATAACTTAACAAAACATCCCCGAAAAGTCAATTCCAGGTTTCCGGCCAAAAAACGCCGAAAACTACATCCTTTCGGGAGCACTAATGCCGAGGATGGCAAAACCGTTTCGGAGGACGATCCGGACGGCCTGGCAGAGCGACAGCCGTGCGGAAGTCATCGGGATGTCTTCGGTGACGACCCGATGGACGTGATAGTAGGTATGGAACAACCCGGCCAAATCGTGAAGGTAGTCAGCGAGCCGGTGGGGTTCATAACTCATCGCGCAGGACTCCACGGTCTCGGGGAATTGCAGTACTTTTCTGATCAATGCCATTTCTTCGGGCGCGGTCAGGAGGTCCACGACGCTGTCCCCTGCCGCACTCGAACGTCCTTCCGCTCCGGCTACCCGCTGAATATTGCATATCCGGGCATGGGCGTATTGGACGTAATACACCGGATTATCGAGGGATGTCTGCCGTGCGAGAGCCAGGTCAAAATTGAGGTGGCTGGAAATTGTGCGCATCAGGAAGAAGAATCGCACCACGTCCGCACCCACATCCGCGATCAATTCATCCAGCGTGATGAAGTTGGCTTTGCGGGTTGACATTTTGACCATTTCGCCGCCCTGCGTAATGGTTACGAACTGATGGATGAGCACTTTCACCTTGTTTTCGGCATACCCGAGGGCCCTCAGAGCAGCCAAAACGTCAGGATATGTCGCAATGTGATCGGCGCCGAAGATATCGATCATGAGGTCGTAGCCCCGGCAGAATTTCTCAACATGGTAGGCAATGTCGGGGAGCCGGTACGTGGGTTCCCCCGAGCTCTTCACGATCACCTTGTCTTTTTCACTACCGAGATTGGAGGTTTTGAACCACAGAGCGCCGTCGTGTTCGTACGTAAGGCCACAGTTTTTGAGGGCCTGGATCACCTCGTTGATTTTGCCGTCGGTGTAAAGCGAATGTTCGTTGTAGTAGTTCTGGAAGACGATGCCCAGCGACTGCAGGGTCTTTCGGATATCGGCAAAGATCTCGTCCTCCGCTATGGCCTTGAAGAACCCCTCTGCGGGCTCGTTTCGGAGCGTGTCCCCCTTTTGCCCGCGGGCGTGGAGTGCGATGTCGCGAATGTACTGGCCCTGGTAGTAGTCAGCGGGGAACTCGACCGGTTCGCCCAGTTCCTGGAGATAGCGGAGCCGGACCGAGTCGCCGAGTATGCGCATCTGCCGGCCGGCATTGTTGAAGTAGTACTCACGTTCAACCCGGTGGCCGGTCCATTCCAGCAGGCGCGAGAGGGTATCGCCGAAGACGGCACCGCGTCCGTGCCCGACCGTCAGCGGTCCCGTTGGATTGGCGCTGACGAATTCCACCTGCACGCGTTTGCCATTTCCGATGGCCGATCGGCCGAACTGCGCATCCTGGGCGAGCACATGCGTGAGATGGCGGCGGAAGAAGGTTTCCGTGAATGTCACGTTGATAAATCCAGGACCTGCCACTTCCACCTTCTCCACCATTGCCGGATCGACGGCAAGGTGCCCAGCGATGCGTTGTGCAAGTTCTCGCGGTTTCATTCCCGCCTGTTTCGCGGTGACCATGGCCACATTCGTAGTCAGGTCGCCATGACCTTCCTGCCGGGGGCGGTCGACGGTGATGCTTCCGGGTGGTGTGAGGCCGTTCTGTTTCAGTGACGCCGCAATAGCGGCGCGAAGATATTCTCTCATGAAGCTTTTTTTCTCCGGGGCCCGGTTTTTTTCGAAGGCGCTTTGCGGGCCGGCGTTTTCTCTTTCGGGGTGGGGGCTTCGTCTTTCACGCGTTTGATCGCGGCATCTCCCCAGAGTTTTTCCAGATTGTAGAACGGCCTGATGTGTTTATGGAACACATGAACGACCACATCCACATAATCCAGCAGCACCCAGTTCGGGCTGCCCAGTTCACGATGCCACACCGGAACCCCTTTTTGCGCAAGTCCGGCCGTCACCCCATCAGCAATTGCTTTGATCTGCGTGTCGGAATCACCTGAACAGACAACGAAAAAGTCAGTAACGCTGCTCAGGCCGCGAAGATTCATGATCACCACGTCCTGTGCCTTCTTGCTCAGGGCCAGATCTGCAACGTGCTTTGCCAGGATTGCGGGTTTCACCGTGTATGGCTCCTTATGGTGAGGGTTTCAGTGATTGATGATCAATGCCAATCAACACCGACACATCCACAAAATAGTCGGGATTGATCTGCTGGACGATGTGCGAAGCCTCAATGCCGAGGGCAATCGCCACCTTTTCGGCGTTCCGGCGGTTTGACGTCCGCGCGACAACGATGGTATGCCGGACATCAAAGCGATGGTAGTTCCGCACTTCGACGACATCATATCCCCTGTCGCGGAGGTACTGTGTGAAGCGCGTTCCCACCTTTGCTGTGCCGCACCCGTTGATAACGTCCACCTGTATCGCCTTTCCTTTTGGATCACCGTCACGTACGGGGTCCAGGCTGGGTGCTACGGTGAGCCGGAGCACGAAGGAGTACGCGAGGTATCCCACCACGAGGAGAAGGACGATGATCGCCAGATTGAGGAGAGCGCCGGTCGGAAATCTGCGTGCGGAAAATCTGTTCTTCATCACTCCCACTTACAGAATGAAAAACCGAGGAACCACCCATTGAGCGTGGATGTCCTCGGTCTGTATACACACACTGAAGTTTGCAGGCGATGCGAAGGTATCAGTACCCATCCTCACCAAACCAGGGTGATGCAAACGGCGAGTAGTAGTACCCGTACGGCAGCTGCCGGTACTGAAATTGCACCGAGAAGTTTTCCCAGGGCTTGTAGTTCACTTCGGCCCGGCTGAGATAAATCGAACTCAGGCTGTTTTTCATACCCTGAGTCATGAACGACTTGCTCGCGAACGGCGAATAGCTCATGCTCACGTCGGCGCGCGCATTCAGGTTGTCCGCAAAATCGTACCGCATGCTGTTGGTGTATGTGCCCAGGGAAACACCCTGGCCTCCCATTGTCATATAGGAGAATGAGAGTGAATGGCTCATGTGGAATTTGTCGGGGTTGAACCATCCGAAAAGGAACGAAGGCGTCGATTGCTGCAGGATGCCGCTTGAGATGCGAGACTCCTGCTCAACCTGCGTCTTGAACTGGGCCCGGGTCGCCGGAGCAACCAGAGCGAGCGTCACAAGTGCCATAACGATGTACCGTTTCATCGCTTCTGCCCTTCAGTTCATCTTGTACGGGAAAGCTCCACGTTCAACATACGGAATCCGCAATGATTTGTCAACCCTTCCGCCGCGCGTACTCCGCCCTGGCAGCGTCAAGCTGACCCACAGTGTTGATCCCCTGTACTTGGAAAGCTTCTTCTACAGGAACAGCCCTCACGGGGAGGTGGTTCCGCCAGAAATACTGGAAGACATCCGTCAGGTAGTACTCATGTTGCGTATTCGAGTCCGTGATATGCTTCAGCCCTTCGAACAACCTCTCTTTGTCAAACACATAGATACCGGTGTTGATTTCACGGATTTTGTGCTGCTCCGGAGTGGCATCGCGGTGCTCCACTATGCCGAGGACGTGGCCGGTTTCCACCTTGTGCGGACCTTCGTTGAGGCTTGAACGGTTATCTCTGAGGATACGGCCGTAGCCCGTTGGGTCATCAAGTATTGCCGTTAGCAGCGTGGACGCTGCCGGTGCAGCACGGTGGTATGCGATGAGCCCTTCAACGGTGGCCTTTGAGAGGAGCGGCACGTCTCCTGAGAGCACCAGCACGTCGCCCGTGAAACCGAGCAACGGCGTTTCCGCCTGCATTACGGCATGCCCGGTGCCGAGCTGCGGGGTCTGTTCCACACATGTGACGTTGTGACCGGTGCGGTTAAGGTGGTTGATAACCGAATCCTTGTGCCAGCCCAACACCGCGACGATGCGCGACGCTTTGAGATGCAGTGCGAGGTCGACAACATGTTCGACCATCGGCTTTCCCCCGATGGTATGCATTACTTTCGCCATCGAAGTATTCTTCATGCGGGTACCTTTCCCCGCAGCCATGATGACCACCGCGAGCTCTCTTTTCATGCGTGCCGCCTCCCCCCTTTCGTCATGTGTGCAGACCTGGAATCAGGATATTGTCGATAAGCCGTGTCGCGCCGAAGCGGACAGCCAGGGAGACAAGGATGCCGCATGCCGGCACCCGTCCGCGGATTTTTTTTTTTAATTATGCGGCGACCACCGAGAAATAATCAATGGCACCGGAGGAAGAAGTGCTGATGAGCGCACGCATCTCCTCGACCACTCCTTCGGCGTCCGCGTTTCCCTCCCGGATCCGGCGTTCCGCAAGCTGCAACGAGCGGTAGAGCACCGGAGCTTCCCTGCGTTGCTGCGGCGTGAGGTATGTGTTTCGAGAACTCAGCGCAAGCCCGTCCGCTTCACGGACCGTCGGCACGATCATCAGCCGGCAGTCGATATTCAGGTCGCTGACCATCCGTTTGATCACCGCCACTTGCTGTGCATCCTTCTGGCCAAAAAATGCCATGTGGGGTTTAACGATATTCAGGAGCTTCGTGACGATGGTGGCCACACCGCGGAAATGTCCGGGGCGGATAGCACCTTCCAGCACTGCGGTGATTCCCTCGACTTCGATGAACGTCGCATATCCCGCGGGATACATTGTGCCGGGCTCAGGAGCGAAGACGAGGTCAACGCCCGCCTCAGATGCCATCTGGACGTCCCGCTCGAGCGGGCGGGGATACCGCGTGAAATCCTCTCCTTTGCCGAATTGTGTGGGGTTGACAAACACGGAGGCGACCAGCACATCCGCCTGGATGCGTGCCTGGCGCATCAGCGTAGTATGTCCTTCGTGGAGCGCTCCCATGGTGGGAACGAGGGCGATCTGCTTGCCGGCAGCGCGCCATGCATCCGCCCGGCGTTGCACGGCATCGGGGAGTCTCTCAAGTGCTGCGCGTGTGACACTCATGCAGTTGTTCACTCCTGCCACATGGAGAGCAGTTGGTACACTGTCTGCCGCATATCCTTACGGTGGACCACCAAATCGAGGAAGCCGTGTTCGAGGAGAAACTCGGCCCGCTGGAACCCGGGAGGCAGGTCTCTTCCGATGGTTTGCCGAATCACACGGGGGCCCGCAAAGCCGATGAGGGCTCCGGGCTCTCCTATGTTCACGTCTCCCAGCATCGCATAGCTTGCGGTGACCCCGCCCGTGGTCGGATCAGTCAGGATGGAAATGAACGGTACCCGGGCATCTGACAGGCGGGCCAGCTTGGCGCTGGTTTTCACCAGTTGCATCAGCGACAGCGCGCCTTCCATCATCCGTGCCCCTCCGCTTGACGACACGATAATCAGTGGCGTGCGTGATTTCCAGGCCCGGTCAATTGCGCGTGAGATTTTCTCTCCCACCACGGATCCCATACTACCGCCGATGAATCCGAAATCCATGGCTGCCACCACTACGGAGAGTTTGTTGATGGTCCCGTTCCCCCACCGCACCGCATCGTAGAGATGCGTTTTTTTCATCGCTTCAGCGGTGCGATCCTTATAGCGTTTCGTATCGACAAATTTCAGCGGGTCTCCGGAGCGCATGCGGCGGTCATGTTCCTTGAGGGAACCGGGATCGAGCAGCAGTTCGAAATACTGCGTACTGCCGATCCGGAAATGCATCCCGCATTTCGCGCAGGTGTAGAGGCCCTTTTGCAGCTCCGTCTTGTGGATGATCTCCCCGCATCCCTCGCACTTTGTCCAAAGCCCGTTGGGGATATCCCGTTTCTGCGTTTCCGCAGCGATATTTTCTTTCGATCGTTTGAACCAGGACATGGTGTCACTCCGGTTTGCGGAGAAAGAATTCCTTGATGTATCGTGGTTCCAGAAGGGCGACATCCTCTTTCGCCCCGGCGGCCAGCAAGGCGGCGCCAAGTTGCGCCACCGCGACAGCGGAACATTGTGCCACAGGCTCCGGCACGAGAAATGCGCGCGCCTGGTCCCCGCCGTCTACCCCCAGTACTGCTCCCGCTGAGATCCGGGCATCCCCTGTTATCGCGACTCTCCCCGGAGGTATGAGCTCCGGCAGGAGACGTATCTCTCCATCGCTGACGTCCGTAAGGGCGCGCGGACCTTCGGGCGTCAGGTCAAACAGCTGCCAGTAGACTTCCTCGCGCCGCGCGTCAAGCACCGCAAGAATCTTTTCGATGCCCGTCCCCCGCACTTCGGGTGCCGCCCGCCACGCCAGAGCCTCCAGTGTGGGGACGGCAACCACCGGGATCCCCGTCGCGAGGTGCAATCCCTTCACGACACTCAGACCGATTCGGAGCCCCGTGAAGGACCCGGGGCCGATGGAGACCGCTATCCCCTGGAGGGAATCGAGCTTCATCCCTGCGCGTTCCAGAACGTCGTCAAGGAAGCCAAAGAGCTTCTCGGCGTGCGCGTACCGTTCCTCTATCGATTCTTCGTCGAGGACGGTGCCGTCACGCAGCAAGGCCACGCCGCAGACTGCCGTGGCGGTCTCGATGCCGAGGATGGTCATCGCCTGCTTTCGCCTGGTTGCCGGATTGTGATCCGGCGTTCAGTTGCACCCCCGCAATGCTCGAAGCATATAAGATAATGGCCTGAAGGGAGGAGATCAAGGATCCGTTCCGCCCATTCGATGAAGCAGACATACGGGGGGCGGAAGTACTCCAGCAGCCCTATTTCAGCCATTTCCGCGCGTGAAGAAATGCGGTACATGTCCGC